>JBBPZE010000057.1:0-19510 GCA_038199185.1 Solirubrobacterales bacterium | reverse complement strand
CTGCACTGGGTGATCGAGGCGCTCGGCGGCACCGTCGTGGACTACGCCGGCGTTCACAAGTGCTGCGGCTTCCCGATCATCACCATGAACCAGCAGGCCTCGCTGCGCCAAGCCGGGCGTCACCTCGGTGACGCGCTCGACGCCGGTGCCGACTGCCTCGTCACCCCCTGCCCGCTGTGCCATCTCAACCTTTACCTCCAGCAGCCGTTGGCCGAGAAGGTCGTCGACCGCGAGCTCGGCCTGCCCGTTCTACACCTGCCTCAGCTCGTCGGGCTCGCGCTCGGGCTCGAGCCCCAGCAGCTCGGCATGAGCAAGCACGTCGTACGCCCCGCCTCGGTGATCGACTGGACGACCGCGGTGATCGGCGCGAATAAGCCGTGAGCGTTGACGCGTGAGCGACGACCCCCCGCAGGACGGTCGTCGTGCTCCGGCGCGCAACGAGGCCGAGCTCGCCGACGAGTACCTTCGGGCGGCGCTGCTCGACGACGCGCGCGCCCATCCCCGGATGCTGCTCAGCCGGGTGCACGTGCGACTGGGCGGGCGCTTCTTCTCGGTGTGGTGGGCGATCCCGCTGCTGACTGTCGCCGGCGTCGTGGTCGTGCTGGCGGCCAAGCTCTACGCCGCGAGCAGCGCGGGGCGGGCGTTCACCGCCCATCACCTCTGCATCGCCCACGGTCCGCCGGTCGCGCACGGCATGCCTGCGTTCGTGCGCTGGACGCACCTGCTGACCTTCTTCTTCCTGGTACTGATCGTGCGCTCGGGCCTCCAGATCCTGGCCGATCACCCGCGGCTGTACGCGAAGGTCCATTGCACGCCCGGGCGCGAATGGCTGCGCTTTCGCGGACCGGTCCCGACCGACCAGGTGTGGACGGCCAAGCAGGACGCGATCATGCTCAGCCCGCTGGTCGGGCTGCCCGGCGGGCGCCACACGATCGGCGTTGCGCGCCACTGGCACTTCATCTTCGACATCCTGTTCGTGCTCACGGGCGTGACCTACGTAGTGTTCTTCTTCGCCACGCCGTGGGTGCATCGGCTGCTGCCCGAGCACCTGTCGCTGTTTCCTGACGCGGCGTCGTGCGCGGTCACCTATCTGAGTCTGCACTTTCCGGCGGGGCCGAGCGGGTTCTTTCGCTACGACGCGCTGCAGCAACTGACGTACTTCTCGGTCATCTTCGTGCTTGGTCCGCTGGCGATCCTGACGGGCCTGGCGATGTCCCCGGCCCTGGACAACCGTTTCCGCTGGTATGCGAGGCTGTTCGGCAACCGCCAGATCGCGCGTTCGATCCACTTCCTGGTGATGGTCTCGTTCGTGGTCTTCTTCCTCGGCCACATGGCCCTGGTCGCGCTGACCGGCTTCGCGGCCAATCTCAACCACATCACCTTGGGCGTTGACCGCCACGACCTCAACGGCTTCGGCATCTGGCTGCTGGCGATCGTCGTGGTGGTCGGGTTCAACGTCTGGGCGGTGCGGCTGTCCTGGACGCATACGCGTCTTCTGCAGCGTCTCTCCAACGTCACCGTCGGCAACGCGATGCGGCTGCTCTTCGACCACTTCGCCCCCCGGGTCCAGTACGAGCGCAAGGACATCAGCCCGCACTTCTGGCCCAACCACATCCGGCTGCCCGACGGCCCCGAGTGGGACGCGCTGCGCGAGGGTGACTTCGGGGACTACCGCCTCAAGGTCGGAGGCCTCGTCGAGAACCCCGTCGAGCTCTCGCTGGACGATCTGCGGCAGATGGCCAAACAGGAGCAGATCACGATGCACAACTGCATCCAGGGCTGGTCTGGCATCGCCGAGTGGGGCGGCCTGCCGTTCTCCGCCCTGATCGACCTCGTGCGCCCCGCGCCCGAGGCGCAGTGGGTGATGTTCTACTCGTTCGGCAAGGGCGGGGACGGCGGCGTCTACTACGACTCCCACAGCATCCACGACCTGCGCCACCGCCAGAGCCTGCTCGCCTACGAGATGAACGGCGAGCGCCTCCCGATCCTGCACGGCCGGCCCCTGCGCCTGCGCGTGGAGAACCAGCTCGGCTTCAAGCACGTCAAGTGGATCTGCGAGATCGAGTTCGTCCGCCACTTCTCCGAGCGCTACGCCGGCTACGGCGGCTACCAGGAGGACCACGAGTTCTTCGGCTACCGCGACCAGATCTGACGGCGGCTTCACGATCGACGGGGCCGACGAAGTCGATCCCGCGCTCGAGTTGGTCACGCTTCTCTAAGCGTGCTCGATGGCGCGTTTCTTACGACGCACGCACGCACTTCCGCGCGGCTGCACTCGTTGCCCTAGCCATCGAGCGCCCAAGATGCTCGCCTCCGAGGCGGACGTCGGGAGTGCGATGCCGGAGGGGGCGTGATGCGACGCTGGAGGGGGTGCGCACCGCGACCGGCGATCACGGTGATCGGCGCGCGAGCGCAGGATCTGCACGACCTCGCGACACGTCCCCGGGGCGTAAGAACGCGGTGTGAAACGACGCTAGAGAAGCATCCAATCCCGAAGGCCCGAGTGTTTGAAGATCACACCACCGATGCCGGCACGGCTCGCAGCTTCGATTCTGAGCGAGGCAGGTTCGATCCGCCCCATCACGTGCCATTGCGCAATCTCGAGTCGAACCCGCGCGGCATCCGTCGCATCGACGAGACGGCCCAGGACCACGTGGCGGTCGCCGACCGGCCGCGCTACAAGGCCGCTCAGGGCTGCCGCTCCCGAATGGTCATCTCCGCGATGCGACGCTTGAGGAACGCGACCGGCGAACGGAAGGCGCCGTCTCGCTCGGCCCCCGGATGATCGCGGGGCCAGATCCCCATCACACTCAGACCCTCGAGCTGAGCTGGGAGGAGGTCGTTGACGCGCTGACGGCACTCGAAGGGTCGCGCGTGGCCGTCCGGATCGTCGAGCGCAGCGACCCGGAGACGCTCGTGGCCGTCTTCCGCGGCCACCTCGGAGCGCCCACACGCGGAAAGCACCCGACGCACTTCTGGCCGGTTCGCGCCGCGAGCGAGGATGGGCCCGGCAATGTGGAGGACACCGGCATCCACCTGCACCGCGACCGCTTCGAGGAGAGCGTGGCCAGCCTTGGACGCACGGTCTTGCACATCGTGCAGGGTCCGGTGATCGTCAACGTACGTGGTGTCTAGGGCAGCGGTGCATGCCGAACCGGCAGGCGGCCTGTCGCGCCAACGTCAGCTCGTGATCGATCCGCATGCGCCGTTTCGCTTGGACCTCACGGCCTGGGCGCTGCGTCGTCGTGCGCACAACGAGATCGACCGCTGGGACGGGCGCGTCTATCGTCGTGCGGTGTCGGTTGGCGACGAAGCGGTGGCGCTGACCGTGACGCAGAGCGGCTCACTCGACGCGCCGCGGCTTGCGGTCATGGCGGTCGGCGCGGAAGTGGACGAGCACGTCGAGGCAGTCGCTCGCGGCATCCTCGAGCGCCTCTTGGGTCTCACGGTCGATCTCTCGGGGTTCGCAGCGCTGGCAGCGGAGGACCCATTGCTCGACGCGCTCGCTCTGCGCCTGCGCGGGCTCAGGCCGCCGCGCTTCCCCACGGTCTTCGAAGCGCTGGTCAATGGGATCGCCTGCCAGCAGCTCTCGCTCACGGTCGGGATCCACCTGCTCAATCGCTTGACCGCCGCGCGCGGGCGCTCGGTGGATGGTGGTCCCGACGGTTTGCGGGCGTTCCCCGCGCCGGAGGACCTCGCCGCTGCGGCACCCGCGGAGCTGAGGGCCATGGGGTTCAGTACAGCGAAGGCGCGCACGATCATCGGTATCGCTGCGGCGGTCGTCGGCGGGGATCTCGACCTCGAGGGCCTGGAGGCCTTCGACGACCGGGCCGCGGTCGAGTTGCTGACCGGCCTGCACGGCATCGGCCGCTGGACTGCGGAGTACGTGATGCTGCGTGGCTTGGGCCGACTCCAGGTGTTTCCCGGAGACGACGTCGGTGCGCGGAACAAGCTCAGCCGGTTCTTCGACATCGACGACGCACTGGACTACGAGGGCATCGCTCGGCTCGTCGCGCGTTGGCGTCCCTACGCGGGGATGGTCTACTTCCACCTGCTGCTGGACTCGCTCTCTGAAGCCGGCCTGGTGAGCGCCCCCGCAACAGTGCCGCCGCGCGGCGCGCCACGGGCCTGGTTGCCAGAATAAGCTCCGATGGTCGCCGCGCCCGCCCAGCCACGCTCTCGAGACGCTCGTCGTCCCCACGTGCTCATCGTCGGGGGAGGGGTGGCGGGGCTGGAGACGTTGCTGGCGCTTCGCGCGCTGGCCGGCGACCGGGTTGAGATAACGCTCCTTGCGCCGGAGCTGAGGTTCATCAACGTGTCGATGGCTGTTGACCAGCCGTTCGGGCCGCAGCGCGTTCGTGGTCTCAAGCTCGAGGAGACCGCGGCCGAGTTCGATGCTCGCTGGCATTGCGGGGCGCTTGATCGCGTCGAGCTCGAGCGGCACCGGACGGTCACCAAGGATGGGGACGAGATCTCCTACGACATCCTCGTGCTCGCGCTCGGCGCCCACCCCGCGCGCGAATGGGAGTCAGACGAGGTGTTGACGTATCACGGCGGGCGCGATGGCCCCGACTATCGGCTGCTGCTGCACCAGCTTCGCGAGGGCCAGGTCAACAAGCTGGCCTTCGTCAAGCCGGCCGGGCCGAGTTGGCCGTTGCCGCTTTACGACCTGGCATTGATGACAGCGGCGGACTGCGCGGCGCATGATGGCTCCGAGGTCGAGCTGAGCCTGGTCACCCCTGAACCCCAGCCGCTCGGGATCTTTGGCGGCACGGCGACCGCAGCAGTCCGCCGGCTCCTCGACGACAGCGGGATCAGCCTGTACACGAGCAGCTACGGAGCCCCCAGTCGACCGGGTTGGCTTGACATCTCGCCCGGTGATCGGGGCATGCCCGTAGACCGGATCGTGACCCAGCCGCGCCTGGTCGGCCCGCTCCTGCGGGGCATCCCCTCGGCGCATGATGGGTTCATCCGTACCGATTCCCATGGCCGGCTGCCAGGTCTAGAGGATGTGTTCGCCGCCGGTGATGCCACGGAGTTCCCGATCAAGCAGGGTGGCTTGGCCGCCCAGCAGGCCGATGCCGTCGCTGAGGCGATAGCCGCCTCGGTCGGGGTCGACATCGTGCCGCAGCCGTTTCGGCCGGTTCTGCGCGGGCTGCTGCTGACCGGTGGCCCGGCACAGTTTCTGCGCGCCGACATCAGCGGGACCGCCGGCGACGCCTCCACGATCTCCGGCGAGGCGCTGTGGTGGCCGCCCGACAAGCTCGCGGGCCGCTACCTCGCTCCGTTCCTGTCTCGTCAGGTCGGCGACGCAGCAGACGTTCACCCTCCCGATGCGCACGCTGTGGCCGTCGAGGTCGCGTTCGACCATGACCATCCAGAAGGAGCGGGCGTTCTTCGCGACCTGACCGCCGACTAGTCGATCGCCAGTGCTTGTTGGTCGGGCGGGTAGGTGATCGTGACGCCATCGGCGATGGCGAAGGAGGTCAGCGAGTGGTCGCTCAGGATGCGGCCCAGGCCGAGGTGTGTCACGCGCCAGCCGCGGACGACGAGAGCATCGGCGATGAGCCGCCGGTGACATCGCCACCATTGGGCCTCGGCGCACATCACGCCGGTCGGTTGCTCATGCGCCTGTCGCTGCAGATGCTCCAGGGCGGCCTCGAATTCGGCACTGGCCATGTAGTCGGCATAGCCGCGGAAGGAAGGGTGATTCCATCCGGTGTTCGAAGAATCGGCCCGGGGCTTACGGAAGCCGCCCAGCGCGGGTGCGTGGCGGTAGTCGATGCCGGCGGCCGGCAGTGACTTCGCCAGTGCATCGCCCTCGTACTGCGGGTTGTGGCGTGACCGGGGCACGCTGCGCACGTCGACGAGCTGCTCCACTTCGGCCTCACCCAGGAGGTCCAGGAACTCGGCGAGCGGTCGTGTGGAATGCCCGATGGTGAAGATCGCCGGCCCGGGCATGCTGGGCACCGGTCAGATTCGGCGTGGGGCGGGCCGGCGTCCCGCCGGTTGGTCTGGCGGCGGGCTTGGTGTCGTCTCGGGGATTGGGCAGGCCGTCGGCCCTTGCGCATCGATCGAGAGCGGGCGGCCGTGATGGGTGATGTCCAGCGTTGGTCCGTCTTGTAGGCAGTAGCGGGCCTCGGCGTGGGATATCTCGACGCGCAGGCGCCGGCCGCGGAAGCAGATGCCGAAGGCCAGGCGTGTCAGTCGTTCGGGTAGGCGCGGCGCGAAGGTCAGGGCGCCGTCGTGGTCGCGCATGCCGCCGAAGCCGGCGACGGCGACGATCCAGGCGCCGGCCAGCGACGCCATGTGCAGGCCGTCGCGGGTGTTGTGCTCGAGGTTGTCGAGGTCCATTAGCGCGGCTTCGGCGAAGTAGTCATAGGCCAGCTCGAGATGGCCGACCTCTGCGGCGAGGACCGCCTGGGTGCAGGCCGAGAGCGAGGAGTCGCGGACGGTCAGCGACTCGTAGTAGTCGAAGTTGCGCGCCTTCTGCTCGTCGGTGAAGGCGTCGCCGCGTAGCTGCATGGCCAGCACGAGGTCGGCCTGCTTGACCACCTGCTTGCGGTAGAGGTCGACGTAGGGGAAGTGGAGCAGCAGCGGGTACTGCTCGGGATTGGTGTGCTCGAAGTCCCAACGCTGGTGCTCGGTGAAGCCCTCGGCCTGCGGATGCACACCCAATTGTGCGTCGTAGGGGATGAGCATTGCCTGGGCTGCGTCGCGCCAGGTCGCGGCCTCCTCTGAGTCGACGCCGAGCTCGATGGCGCGGTCGGGGTGGCGCTCGACGAGATCGGCGGCCAGGCGGAGGTTGCGCTGGGCCATGAGGTTGGTGTAGACGTTGTTGTCGGCGATGGCGCTGTACTCGTCGGGTCCGGTGACCCCGTCGATGCGGAAGCGGCCGCGGGAATCGTGGTGACCCAGCGAGCGCCACAGCCGCGCGGTCTCGACGAGCAGTTCGAGTCCGGTCTCGCGCTCGAATGCTGCGTCGCCGGCAGCCGCGTGGTAGCGGCCGACCGCGTCGGCGATGTCGGCTCCGACATGGAAGGCGGCGGTGCCTGCCGGCCAATAGCCCGAGCATTCCTGACCGTCGATCGTCCGCCAGGGGAACGCAGCTCCTTTGAATCCCAGCAGCTTGGCCCGCTCGCGCGCCAGGCCGAGCGTTGAATGACGCCAGCACAGCGCGTCTGCGGCGGCGTCGGGCGCGGTGTAGGTCAGGACGGGCAGGACGAACGTCTCGGTGTCCCAGAATGTGTGCCCGTCATAACCGGGGCCCGTCAGCCCCTTGGCGGCGATGGCGCGCCGCTCTCCTCGCGCGCCCGCCTGCAGCGTGTGAAAGAGACCGAAGCGCACCGCCTGTTGCAGCTCGGCGTCGCCGTCGAGCTCGACATCGGCGCGGTCCCAGAAGTCGTCTAGGTACTCGCGCTGTCCGGCGAGCAGCCCGTCCCAGCCGGTGTGGCGGGCTTCGGCCAGCGCGGCGGCGACCTGATCGCGGAGCGCGGCCGTCGACCGCTGGCTTGACCACCCGTAGGCCAGCAGCTTGACGACCCGCAGCCGCTGCCCATGCGCGACATCGGCCGTGACCGTGACGCGTGCGAGGTCCTCGCTGCTCTCGGTCGCGATCTGGGTCCCCGCCGGGCCGTCGATGAGGTGATCCATGCCTGCCGCCATCCGCAACCCGCTGCCGGCGGTGAGGTGGACGAGCACGGCGCGGGCATCAAGATCGGAGAACAGCTCGGAGCGCAGCGGTGAGCCGAGCACCGCCGCCGCGCGAGGATCATGGCTGCCGGACGGCATCGGCTCGTTGGCGACCAGCTCGGACTGCACCACGAGCCGCGCCGGGTCGTCGAGCGGCTCGACCTCGTAGACGATCGCGGCCACCGCCCGCTGGACGAGCGAGACGATCCGCGTCGAGGAGACCCGCACGCGCTGACCGGCCGGCGAGATCCACTCGGCCTGGCGTCCCAGCGCACCGGCCCGGAGGTCGAGGACCCGCTCGTGGCTGCGCAGCTCGCCGAAGCGCACGTCAAAGGGCTCATCGTCGACGAGCAAGCGGATGACCTTGCCGTTGGTGACATTGACCACCGTCTGCCCCGCCTCGGGGTAGCCGTAGCCGGCCTCCGCATAGGGAAGCGGGCGCTCCTCGTAGAAGCCGTTGAGGTAGGTGCCCGGCAGCCCCGGCGGCTCGCCCTCGTCGAGGTTGCCACGCAGCCCGATGTGCCCATTGGCCAGCGCGAACACCGACCCCGCCTGGTCAAGCACGTCGAGGTCCAGCTCGGTCTCGCGAACCGCCCAAGGCTCGACCGCGAACGCCGGGTGGGAGATCACGCGCCGTCGAGCAGTTCGGCGAGGTCAGCGACAACGACGTCGGCGCCGTGCTCGCGCAGCGCATCGGCCTGTCGGGCACGGTCGACGCCGACCACGCACGCAAAGCCCCCGGCCTTCCCGGCCGCCACGCCGGCCAGTGCGTCCTCGAAGACCGCTGCCTGGCCGGCCTCAACGCCCAGCGCCTTGGCGCCCGCGAGAAATGTGTCCGGTGCCGGCTTGCCCTTCAGGTGCTCACGGTCGGCGACGACTCCGTCGATCCGTGCCTGAAAGAGATCCTCGATGCCCGCCGCGACCAGCACATCGCGACAGTTGGCGCTCGAGGACACGACCGCCCGGCGCAACCCCGCAGCCTGCGCCGCCCGGACGTATTGGACTGAACCGTCATAGGCCTGGACGCCCCGGTCGCGGATCATGGCCAGCACGATCTCGTTCTTGCGGTTGCCCAGGCCGTCGATTGTCTCCAGACCAGCGGCGTCGCTTCGATGCCCCTGAGGCAGATCGATGTCCCTGGCCTGCAGGAACGATCGCACGCCCTCGTAGCGAGGCTTGCCATCGACGAACGAGTCGTAATCGCCGACCGGATCGAAGGCGACGAACTGCTCGCCGGTCTTTGTCGCCCGCTCGCGCAGGAAGGCGTCGAACATCTCTTTCCACGCCACGGCGTGGACTTTGGCGGTCTGAGTGAGCACCCCGTCTAGATCGAATAGGCACGCCGTCACGGGGTCAGGCAAGCCGAGCATCCCAGCAGCCTACGCGCCGACGAGCTCACTGCTGCGGCCGGCCGACGGCCGGACTGATCGCGTACGGTGACGCCATGGGCAGAAGTGACTTTCCGGCTTGGCTGCGCCTGACGCACCTGTTCAACATCCTGTTCATCACGTTGATGATGCGCAGCGGGATCCAGATCCTCTTCTCGCTGCCCAAGCTCTACTGGAACGATCACGCGCTTCCGGGCAGCGAGTGGCTGAAGTTCACCCGCAAGCAGCAGCCCACGGACCGTCTGTGGGTCTCACTGGACGAGGAGGAGCCCGCCCCGCGGTGGCTCGCGCTGCCCGGCCAGCGCCTGTTGGGTCTGGGGCGCCACTGGCACTTCGCCGTCGCTGTCGGATGGATCCTGACCGGCGTGATCTACGTCGTGCTGCTGTTCACGTCCTCGGAGTGGCATCGCCTAATCCCGACGAACTGTGTCGGCCGCTGCCCTCGGCTCGCTGCGCCGTTTTCTACGGGATGGACGACAAGGCCGAGACGGCGGCCGAGGCCGAGGAACGCGAGGGGCACTTCTATGAGGCCGTCGACCTGCGGCTCTTGCGCCATCCCCAGACCATCCTCGCCCACGAGATGAACGATCAGCCGCTTCCCGTCGCGCACGGCGCACCGTTGCGCCTGCGCCTCGAGGTCCAGCTCGGGATCAAGATGGTCAAGTGGCTGCGCGCCATCGAATTCGTCGAGGACTACAGCCAGATCGGAGCAGGCCATGGCGGCTGGCGCGAAGACCATGCCTACTACTACAACGCCGTCGGCATCTGACCGCCGGACGGGAGGAACGATGAACAGCTGGAACATCACCGCGCTGAACCTGCACCCGCACGCGCCCGAGATCCTGTCATCGACAGCCGAAGCGCGAGCTATCGCGATTGAGATTCCCGCCGGCGAAGCGCTCACCGACCACCAGGTCCACGAGCGCGCATGGATCGTCGTCCTCCAAGGTGACGTAGAGGTCACTACCACCACCGACCAACCCGTCGCCGGCGGCCCAGGCATCGTCGTTGAGCTCGCCCCCGGGGAGCAGCACGCCGTGCACGCTCGCTCGAACGCTCGGATCCTGCTCCTGCTGACCCCATGGCCCGGCGCCGGGCACCCCGGCGCAATGACGCTCGAGAACAAGGCCCACGTCCGAGAGCATGCTGCCGAGCACCGCCCGTCAGAGTGAGCCAAGCCAAGCCGCGCATGGCATCTTCTGATTCCCCGGGTTGTTGCCCACACAATCGCGTGTCAAAACTGGTCCAGACTGTCACACCCCAGCCGAAGGGCGTCGACACGGCGGGCCGGTCCTGGCTACGCCGCCAGGCCGTCGTTGTAGCGCTGCACGAAGCTCTCGACCTCGGCGGAGTCCGTGAGGTCGACGCCGGCGTCGAGCGCGGCGACGGCGAACGTCTTGGCCGGACCCCAGGCCTCAGGATCGCGGACCGCGTCGAGCATCTCCTTGCGGTACTCCTTCACGGCGGCGACCACCTCGCGCAGCGGGGCCGACGGCACGCCTCGCCGGCGGCCGGCGTACTTCACCCAGTCGCGCAGCACGTCGGGCACGCGCTCGAAGAAGCCCGGCTCGCGCGTCACCTTCCTCGCCAGCCAACTCGTCATGAAGATCTCGACGACCACCGGGCTCCAGCGCAGCGGCCCGCCGTGGTTGTAGCCCGCGCCGAAGTCGATCGCCAGTTCCGCCACGTCCTCGGCATCCTCGTCGCCGTGCCAGCGCTGACCCTCAGGCGAGGACAGGAAGTCCGCGAGCAGCGCGTCGCGCTCCTCCGGCGTGACCTCCTCGTAGTCGTCGGACAGCTCAAGGCCGTCGGGGAGCAGGCGCATGCGAGCGTCGATGAACGCGCGCATCGGGCGCACGTCCTCGCTGACGGGCGGGTCGTAGGTGTGGTCGAGCATGTACAGCGCGGCCGCGACGCGGGCGCGCGCCTCGGCGAGATCGAGGTCGCGGATGACCAAACCGACCCCGTTCGGCGCGGTCCGGTTGAGCTGGGCGCGGACCTCGCTCAGCGGTCCGGCGAGGAACGAGTCCTTCACGAGGCCGCCCATGTTGTGGTCGATGTAGATGCCGACGGTGTGCCCCTCGATTCCGGGCGCCTCGAATTCGAGCAGCACGCTGATGCCATCATCGAAGGCCTCCTCGGACATCAGCGCGGCGGCGGTCGGCCGCGTGTTGTCGAGATCGGCGGCCCACGCGGGTTCGGGAAGGCCAGCCGCCGCAAGACGGTCGCCGGCGGCGCAGGCGCGGCGCGCAAAGTCCCTAGCGCAGACGGCCCCAAGCGCGCGCAACGTCGCGAGCCCCGCCGCCGTGCCGAGATCCTCGAGCGCGTCGACGAACCCCGGGAGGAAAATCGCCTCGATGTCCTCGCCGGGCATGGGGCAGGTATGCATCGTGCCGATGATCGACGACGCCCACTGCTCGGCCTCCAGCGCGTCCGCGGGCTCGTCAGCGTCGCGCGACGCGATCTCGGCCATCCCCGCGAGCAACTCGGCGAGCTCGACCTCGTGGTCCATCGAGGACCGTCGTTCGCGCCCCGTCCCAGAGCATCGAGTGCGCCCCTGTGCCTTGCGCCGTTGGCGCCGCTGCTGCTGCCGCTGCCGCTTCTCGCTCATGGTCTGCGAGCGTAGAAACCGCACCGGTCGGTATACCGGGCCCCGGTCGCAACGTGCGGCAATTTCCAGACCTATGGTTGCGCCGGTCCAAGGCAACTGTCAGCCGGTGCGGCGTGTTGCGGTCCTTGGGCTCGAGCCACTGGTACAGCTCGGCGCCGGCGCCCTCCATCGTCACCCGCTCCCGGCCGGCCGTGCTGCGCGTGCCGTCAACCTCGCGCAGACGGCGGCGCCGCTCGCACGCGGAACGGGCTCGGCGGGCATTACCCCGCCGTCCGGTACTACGCGATCCTCCGACTGCTTCTGCCGGGCATCAGCCGTCGTCTATTTCGTCCTCGGGTCTACCGGCTGCACCGAGCTGTGTATGTCGGCGCGGGCCCAAGCAACCACGGACTCCTGGCGGGCGTAGGAGTGTGTTTGGCGAGTATTTGCCGGTATCTGTGAGGGCCTCCACAGCCTGGGCTTCAAAGCCCTACTCGCGCCGTCGGCGGCACGCCTGGACCATCACATCCTCTGCGCGTTTCGGACGACTCGAGAGGTACCAGGCACGACTCGGATCCCTCCGCCGGAGAGGGTCGACGAGCCGCCGATCGTCCCGACTGGCATGACCACATGAGCGTCACGCTCCCCTCACTCGACGACGCCGACGCGCGGCGGTCACGATTGGTTTGAGGGTGTCACTGACTCGATCGACGCGGGGCATCCGCCCGGGACATGGCCTCCTCGCGCTCAAGCTTTCCCGGGCGCCTGTCGATCGACTACGTATGGGTCGCCCCAGGAGGATTCGGGTCCCGGCACAGGCCTGCCAGAAGGCGGGCCGGGTGTCTCGCGCTCGTTCCCCCGACGGACCTCCGGCGCCGAGGCGATTGCAGTCGGGTTGAAGCGGATCTCTGACCGATCCCTAAGCGCCATCTCCCCGGAGGCCGGCCGGGTCCTGCCTGCGGCCGCAGCCGATCTCGCATGGGGAGTGGGCGCCGATGATTCGATCTTCGCCGCTCGCGCCAGCGAGCGAGGGCTGAACTCGATCCTGGACAAGATCCCCGACGCCGTGTCGGTCAAGGGCAGCGACCTCCGCTACCGATTGGTCAACTGCGCATTCGAGCAGCGCTTCGGACTGCGGCCCGGTTGGATTGTCGGCCGCACGGACGACGAGGCCCTGCCTCCCGGACTGGTCGCCGAGGCTCGCGAGGGAGATGAGCGGGTGCTGCGCACCGGCGAGGTGGTCGAGCGCGAGTCGCTGGTTGAGCAAGAGGGCGAGGACCGCATCTACCTCACCGTGAAGTTCGCTCTGCGAGACGGCAACGACGACGTCTGCGGAGTCTGCGCGATCTTCAACGACATCACTGAGCGCCGGCACCGGGAGACGGAGCGCGCCGAGCGGTTGGAGTGGACGGACCGGATCTCCGCGGCGATCGCGCAGGACCGGCTCGTGCTGCACGGTCAGCCCATCGTCAACCTCGCCCGCGGAGTTGTCGAGCAGGCCGAGTTGCTGGTGCGGATGGTCGGCGACGAGGGTTCTTCGGCACTCATCGCCCCCGGCGAGTTCCTGCCCCCGGCCGAGCGGTTCAACCTCATCGCGACGATCGACCTCTGGGTGGTGGCGCGGGCCCTGGAGCTCGCCGCCGACCATCGCGTGGAGATCAACCTCTCGGGCAAGACCATTTCCGACGGCGAGCACGTGGCGGCGATAGAGCGGCTGGTGGCGGCAAGCGGCGTGCCGCCCACGAACCTCATCTTCGAGATCACCGAGACCGCCGTGGTGGAGAACCTCGGAGCCGTTCGGCTCTTCGCCGAGCGGCTGCGTGCCGCCGGCTGCTCGTTCGCGCTAGACGACTTCGGCGTCGGCTTCGGGACGTTCACGTACCTCAAGCACCTGTCGGTGGACTACCTCAAGATCGACGTCGAGTTCGTCCGCGAGCTGCTGAGCAACGACACCGATCGCCATGTCGTGCACGCCATGGTGGCGGTGGCTCGAGGCTTCGGGATCAAGACGATCGCCGAAGGCGTCGAGGACGAAGCGACCCTGGAGCTGCTCGCCAGCATGGGAGTCGACTACGCCCAGGGATTCTGGCTGGGGCGTCCGGCACCGGTCGCCGAGCTATGGCCACACCTCTCACAAACAGCGAGGACAGCATGAGCAATACCGACCAGAAGTCGCTTCCCGAGCGGGAGCTCAACCAGGAGCAGAACCTCGCCGATCTCGAGCAGGTCCTCGGCGACCGCGAGCAACTGCTCGGCGACCGCGACCAGGCGCGCGTCGAGCAGGATCAGCAGCGCCTCGATCGCAAGCGCAGCAATGCCGAGCCCGACGACGAGACGGCGGCCCGGGCGTTCGACGACACTCAGTCCAGACTGGATCGCGGCCAGGCCAACCAGGACGTCAACCAGCAGGCGCTCGATCACGCCCAGATCGGTCGTGACGATCACCAGGAGGCGATCGACGACCTGCGGGACGTCCACGAGCTTCCCCCTTCGCAGCAGCCGAAGCCCGAGGGTGCCCCGGTGCTTCACGAGCACGCACGGCAACGCGCCGGGGCGACCCGCGAGCGAGCGGAGGCCGCACTACTCCGGGCCCAGGCGGCCCTCGCCCGGGCCGAAGCGGCCGAGAAGCGCACCCGCATCCAGAGCCAGCGCGACCAGGACTGAGTCGCGGCGCATGGCAAGGACCCGTGGAGGACCCTGGACATGGCGATGGGGTGGCGGCCGCCCGCGCGCGGGAAACGGCGCACGGCTGGAACTGGGCGGCGCCGGAGCGATCCTCGACACCGCGCACAACGCCTTCGTCTCCATGGATGTCGAGGGCCGGGTCATCTACTGGAACCCGCGTGCCGAGGAGATCTTCGGGTGGTCGCGGCGGGAGGCGCTGGGCCAGGTCGTCGGTGACCTGATCGTCCCGGCGCAGCACCGGGAGGCGCACCGGCAGGGCCTGCGCCGGTTCCTGGACACCGGCGAGGGGCCGGTCCTCAACAAGCGCCTGGCGCTGACCGGCTGCCGGCGCACGGGAGAGGAGTTCCCCGTGGAGATGACCATCTCCGCCCTGGCCGGCGAGCCGCACGGTTGGACGTTTCACGCCTTCGTTCAGGACCTCACGGAGCAGAAAGCCGCCGAGCACGAGCGTGCCGAGCTCGAGCAGCGCAGCAGCCGCTGGTTCGACATGTCGAACGACATGCTCTGCGAGGCGAGCCTGGAGCACCACTTCACGAGGCTCAACGCCGCGTGGGAGCGCTTCCTGGGGTTCACCAACGAGGAGCTGATGGCGCGTCCGTTCGTCGAGTTCGTCCATCCCGACGACGTCCCGGCGACGATCGTCGCGGCGGGCGGGCTGGCCGCCGGCGACAGCGAGATCTTCGACTTCGAGAATCGCTATGCCACGAAGGACGGCGGGTGGCGCTGGCTCCTGTGGAGCTGCCGCTCGGACGGGACGAAGATCTACGGCGTCGCCAAGGACATCACCGAACGCAAGGAGCTCGAGCTCGAGCGCGATCAGCTACTGGCGCTCGCCGAGGTGGTGGCCCGTACCGACACCCTGACCGGTCTGCCCAACCGCAGGGCGTGGGACGAGGAGCTCCAGCGCGAGGTGGCGCGAGCCCGGCGCAGGAAGGAGCACCTGGCCGTGGTGATGCTCGACATCGACCAGTTCAAGGCGTTCAACGACAGCAACGGCCATCAGGCCGGCGACGCGCTGTTGAGGGAGGCGGCAACGAACTGGCGCCTGGCGCTGCGGATCAGCGACTTCGCCGCGCGCTACGGGGGAGACGAGTTCGGCATGCTGCTGCCCGACTGCCCCCCCGGCTACGCCGAGGCCGCGCTCGAGCGCGTACGTGCCGCGACCCCCGGGGGCACGGCTGCTCGGCCGGCATCGCGTACTGGGCCGAGAACGAGTCGGCCGAAGCGCTGGTCGCCCGCGCCGATGCGGCCCTTTACGCGGCAAAGCAGGCCGGGCGCAACCGCGTCATGACCGCCGCCTGAACCTGCGCGCCGCGCCGTGCGTTCGAGCCGAGGCCTACTCCGTGAACGCCTCCGAGAGCGTCGCGACCAGGATGATCTCCACGGAATCCCTCCCGCCGGTGATCGCCTGCTCGTTGACAGCCGCCGAGATGCCGGCGCGACTGAAGGAGATCGCCGCTATCGGACGCGCTGCGCTGATCGACGCGCAGGTTCGCGAAGGTGACGCGATCCTGCGGCTTCCTCGATCTCGGTCTGCATGACGACGGCGCGGACATCGTTCTGCGCATCGAGGCTCCGCCGGCCGGGCGGTTCGTGCTCGATAAGATGGTCGCCACGTTCCTGCCTCCGCCGGAGGCGGCGTGAGCCCGCTCGGGGTGTTCCTCTCCACGGGGGCTTCGGCGAGAAACCGGGGCCGAGGCGCACGAGCGTGGGCTTTCCGGGGTAGGAGGGGATCATGCCCCCGCCGGCCGACGATCCGGAGCTCAAGGCGATTCGCCGCGAGCTCGAAGCACGGCGCGACAGCACCCGGGAGCGCGTGGCGGCACTCGCCCAGCGACCTGAGCGCGGCAGCGCGCTCGGGTTCGGCAAGCGGATCGGGGACGGGACCCTCGAGGCGGTCAGCCGGCTGACCGAGATCGGCGTCGGCGCGTCGCTGGAGAGCGCCCTGGCCCGCACCGAGCGGGCGCTGGCCAAGCTCGGCGAGGGAACCTATGGGATCTGCGATGCCTGTGGAGAGCCCATCGCGCGGGCCCGGCTGCGAGCCATGCCGGACGGTGTGCTGTGCCTGGCCTGCGCGGCGTCCGAACGGCGTCCCGTCCCGTCCCGGCGCCGGTAAAGGCTCCGCCGGGCCATCGTTTCCTCGTCGCTACGTCAGGGAGACGACCACTCCGCGACGACCGCGCCGCTAAAGTGAGGCTCGCCAGCGGTTGTGGCGGAATTGGTAGACGCGCGGCGTTCAGGTCGCCGTGGGCTAACGCTCGTGGAGGTTCGAGTCCTCTCAACCGCATGCCCTGCCCGGCGCCGGCGCGTTCGACGAGGGCGGGCACGACGCGGACGAGGCCGTTGCTAGTCTGACGCCCCACTGGCCGCCATCGTCTAGGGGACTAGGACGCCGCCCTCTCACGGCGGTAACGCGGGTTCGAATCCCGCTGGCGGTACTGACGACAAGGCCGCTTTCACCCGGAGCAGGCCGAAGCGGACCGCGGACCGAGGACACTCGATCGTCACCGGCGTCCCGTTGCGGTGCTCCAGAAGGGGGCTGCCGGGCGCTGGGGCGGGGTAAAGTCCCTGTCGATCGTCCGAACGAAATCGACGAGGGAGTGCTTGTGGCGGTCTGGCGCAGCCGATCCTCACGGAAGAGAGGGACTGACGGGTCGTCCGGCGGCGCCGCGGGCCGGCGGGCTGCCGCACTGCCGGCGGCCTGGGCGCTCGTCTGGGCAGCCGCGCTTGCAGCCCCGCCGGCATGGGGAACGCTCGCGCCGGCGACAGCGCAGGGGCCGACGCTCACCTGGTCGGACGAGTTCAACGGCACGAGCCTGGATCTGACGCGATGGAGCTACCGCGCGACCGGGCCTCCCCGTGATGGCATCCTCACGCCGCAAGCCGTCTCGGTCGGCAACGGGGCGCTGACGATCAAGACCTACACCGAGATGGGAAAGCAGTACTCGGGGATGATCGGCACCCAAAGGCTCGGCCTGACGGGGTTCGATCAGGCGTACGGCTACTTCGAGGCACGGCTGAAGTTCGACAACGCCCCGGGGCAATGGTCGGCGTTCTGGCTCCAATCGCCCACCATCGGGCGACCCGCGGGCGACCCGGCGAGCGCGGGCGTGGAGATGGACGTCGCCGAGCACAGGGCGCGCTGTGTCGACGCTCCTTCGCCGACGAAGCCTCAGACCTGCTCACCCGGCAACGACATCTCCGACCGCATCCAGCATGCTCTGATCTGGGACGGTTACGGCGCCGACTCCAAGTCGGCCGTCAAGCTCAGCGCCCCGCTGACGGGGCTGGGCAACGACAGCTGGCATAACTGGGCGCTGCGCTGGACGCCCACCGACCTCACCTTCTATTACGACGGCGCGCCGATCTCGTCGGAGACGGGGCCGATCTCGCAGCGCAGCGAGTACATCGTCCTGAGCTCAGAGGTCGGCCACCTGTTCGCCGGCGGGATCCCACCGGCCGGATACGGCTCGCCTGCCACCACCACCACGAGCATGCAGGTCGACTACGTGCGCGTGTGGTCGCTCGGCTGAGCGTCCTGCGCCGGATGGCTAGCGGTGGATCCTCACCGGGGTGCCGAGGGGCACGATCTTCGCCAGGCGCCTGATGGTGGTGTTCAGCACCCGGATGCAACCATGGCTGATGCTGTTGCCGATGGCCTCGGGTTGATTGGTCCCGTGGACACCGATCCGGCCGTTCCCGCCCTCGAACTCATTGAAGATCGTCGAATGCGCGGAGGTCGCAAACGCGAACGGCCCGTAGATCCCGTTGGGGTCGGTGAGGCGCAGGAGTGCTGTCACGAAGTAGGTCCCCGAGGGCGTCGGCGTGAGGCTCTTGCCGACGCCGATCGCATCGCGTTCGACGACCTTGTCGTAACGGGTGAGCGTCAGCTCGTGGCGGGTGAGGTCGATGTCCAGCCGGAAGGGGTCGATCGCCAGCACGAGGTCGCCGATGTTGACCCAGCCCGTGCTGCCGTTGGGCCGCGTCGGGAGCCCCACCTCGACCCGGCCGGCGTCCTCGCCCTTGACCAGGAAGGCGGCGGGCGAACCGGCCGCGTTGGGGCTCAGAAGGAAGCGCTTGGGGGTCGTGCCCGTGGCCGACGGGAACACCGCGACCCGTGAGACCGTGGCGCGGGCGACCAGGGCGGTACCCGGGGGCGGGACGATATAGGTGGGCGGATGCGGATAGGGCGAGGTGAGCGGAAAGCGCGGCTGCGCGCCGTTCAACACGTAGTCCGTGAACCGGTCGAGCTTGGGGGGTTCCGACCTCGAGGCGACCGCCACCTCTGGTCGCGCGGCAGCCGGCGTGCGCTGCGCGGCAGCCGGCGTGCGCTGCGCGGCAGCCGGCGTGCGCTGCGCGTGGCCGACGGCGTACCCCGCGGCCGCGCAGGCCGCGGCTGCGCTCGTGCCGGCCACGGCGCGGAGCAGACGGCGCCGTTTCGATGCCGGGACGGCCGCCGGCGGGGGGGCGGGCGGCGAGGGCGCGCTGGGAGTCGGGAGGTTGACGAGGCGCCCGTCGGGCAGGAGCAGGTGCAGCGTTGAGGCGGGGTCGGTGATGGCCCGCGAGGACACCACGTACTCGGCCTGCCATGGTCGCGGCCCGGCCGTCGCCGGCCGTGACGCAACCGGGCCCGCAGAGGTGGGGCGGATCGACTCGGTGTTCCCGGCACCCATGACGATCAGCCGCGGGGGCTCGGTGCGGCTGGGCGCATCCAGCGCCCCGGTGATGCACAGCAGCGCCGTCTGCGCCGTGATGTCGACGCGCTCGACGCCGCTTACGGCAAACGCTGAATCATCACCGCGATGGGTTAGGACATCGACGTTGTCAAGGCTTGCCATGTCTTGCTCCAGTATGCCACGACCGATTCAGCGCGAGGGGTGGATCTGCTCCGGCACCGTGCCGGAGCAGACCCACCTCTGGGCGCGCTGACTCAGCCGGTCAGACCGCCCTGGGCGGAGGAACTGGCAACCGGGCTCGCGGCCGGGGATGTCGGGACCGATCCCGAGGCCGGAGCCGTGGAGCCGGTGGGCTGCGACTGCTGGCTGCCCTTCTTGGCGCCCTTCTTGGCGCTGGCGCCGAGGACCCCGGCTTCGGGAGCCGTGCCCGACGCGGGAGCCGTGCCCGACGCGGGAGCCGTGCCCGACGCGGGAGCCGT
>JBBPZE010000056.1:0-7096 GCA_038199185.1 Solirubrobacterales bacterium | reverse complement strand
GCACGCCGATGTTCACCGTCAAGGGCGTCAAGGTCGCCTTCCTGGCCTACACGGAGATGACCAACGGGATTCCCCTTCCTCATTCGTGGTCGGTCAACCTCGCGCGCGGCGCTCGGATCCTCGCCGACGCGCGCCGCGCGCGTCGACGGGGTGCGCGCGTGGTGATCGTGAACATCCACTGGGGTGACGAGTACCACCACGCGCCCAGCGCCTTTCAGCGTCGCCTGGCCGACCGCCTGACCCGCTCGCCCGACATCACCGCGATCCTCGGCCAGCACGTGCACGTCGTCCAGCCGATTCGCCGGATCAACGGAAAGCTCGTGGTCTTCGGGGAGGGGAACCTCCTCTCCAACCAGTCCGGCGCCTGCTGCCCGGTCGCCTCCCAGGACGGGATGATGGTCCTCCTCCGCTTCGTCGTCGATCGGCGGGGCGCGCGGGTCCGGCGGGTCGACTACGTGCCGACCTACGTACGTCATCCGAGCTTCACGGTGCTTCCGGCCACGCGTGCGCTGGTGCGCGGGCGGCCCGGGACGCGCGCGCTGCGCGCCTCCTACCGGCGGACGGTCTCGGTCGTGGGCCGGCAGGCGAGCGTGGCCCCGATTCCCCGCCACCTGCCGGGCGGGTGATCGCCAGCCGCGCCGCGCGGCGCGGTTCCCTAACGCATCCAGGGCATCGCTGGCCCTTGTCGCGTTGCGCGGCCCGGGGAACGCTCTGTCGGCGCTCCTGCGCGAGGTGACGATCGTCGCCCTCGGCCTGCGGCGAGGAACAGAACCCCGAGGCCGAACACCGTGGCGGCGAGCCAGACCACCCCGCCGAGGATGGGAACCAGGGCGAGCAGGCGGAGTATCGCCAGGCCGGCGAGAAAGGCCAGGAAGCGGTTACGTTCGCGGCCGAGGATCCGGTTGCCCAGCAGCCAGGCGCTGCTCGTGTAGGCCAGGGCGTAGAGCGGGAGCAACGCGAGTCCGAGGACCACTCCCAACGGAAGCCCGAGCAGCGAGACGACCAAGAGCACGGCGATGATCGGGATGCCGAGGAACAGGGCGACGCCCAATCCGATCGCCGCGCCCTTGCGAGCTCCCGCGGTGTCAGCGAGAGCGATCGCCGCCCGCGGGACGAGCCAGAGCAGCAGCACTCCCAAGAGAAGTGCCGAGACCGACAGGGCCAGCCATATCCCGATGCCGGCCGCCAGGCCAAGCCCTCCCGCCGCCTTGTCCACGTCGATTCGCTTGACCTTGCCCCCGACTCGGGCTCCAGACGCAACGACGGGCTTCGTATCTACGTACTGGACGTCGCCGCCCACCCGCGCGCCGGACCGCACGGTCACCCGGTCGACGACCGAGAGCACATCCCCCTTGACCTGACCCGAGATCGTCGCCTTCCCCTTGACCACCACGAGGTCCCCGGTCACCCGCCCGGCAACGCTGACGTTGCCGTCGACCACCACGACATCCTTGGCGACCTCTCCCCGAGCGATGGTCACCGGACCCGAGATGACGATCCGATCCTTGCCCTTCGCCGCAGCCGGGCCAGCGGAAGCAAGCACGATCAGGCACACGCAGGCGGCGATGGCACGGGTCACGCTGTGGACCGTACACGCGCCCAGCACCCCGAGCAACCCGCGCACGCCGACCGGCTCCGAGCACGCCTGCTTGTGCGACGTCACCGACGGCCGGATCTCGCGACGAACCCCTGTTGTCGCCGGCCGCGAGAACGCCGGGCCTTGACCCTTACGCCGCGTGACGCCCTACGGTCGGCGCTGGAGTGTCCGGAACCCCTGACAAGCTCTGGAAGGTCGGCGAGCTGGCGCTCGCGACGGGCCTGACTGCATCACTACGACGCGCTCGGTCTGCTGGTCCCGTCCGCGCGCAGCTTGGCGGGCTACCGCCTGTACGACGAGAGCGACGTCCGAAGGCTCTACCGCATCGTCGCGCTGCGACGCTTCGGCCTCCGTCTCGAGGAGATCGCCGGGGTGCTCGGTGAGGGCGGGCTCGACCTCGGCGAGACCGTGCGCCGCCAGATCGCGGCCACCGAGCGCCAGCTCGACGACCTGCGCCGGCTCCGTGACCGGCTCACCGCGATTCGCGACGCGCTCGACCCCGAGGGCGAGCCGTCGATCGACCAGCTCACGACGACGATGGAGGCCATCGCGATGCACGAGAAGTACTACACGAGCGAGCAGCTCGACCGCCTCCGGCGGCGGGGAGACGAGCTCGGCGCGGAGGCGATCGAGGCAGCGCAGCGCGAGTGGGGCGAGATCTTCGCCGCGCTGCGCACCGAGATGCAGGCCGGCACCCACCCCACCGAACCGATCGCCTCGTCGTGCCACGGCGCCGAGACCGGACGCGGCGCGAGGCCGAGCCCCCCGACGAGCAGCTCATAGCTCGGCGCGTCGTTCGCCCCGGCTACGGCCAACGACGACATGACCCCGAGAGCCCCAGACCCACGGCGCCTGAGCCGCCGCTAGGAGAAGGCCAGGACTTACGAGAGCCCGGACGGTTCAAGCGCCGTCTTGAGGTTTTCTACGTACCTCGCGTTGTTCTTCTTCATCATGCGCCGCAGGAAGGGCTCGATCGACCGCGTCGCTCCGGTGGGATGAACCTCCATGGCGCGAGTGAATCGTGTTCCGTCACCCTCCGCAGCGAATGTGTAGGTAAGCGTGGGTTTGACGTTCATGGGGGCGGAGACGGTTTCGAGCTGCTCGAGGCGGCCCGGGTCGCACGCCGTTACTCTCAGATTTGCTTCTTTCCCTTTCGCGTATGTCATAGCCCAGGCCTGCGTGGAGCCGGGGCCGAGCGGTGGTGGTGACGTGTGCCTGGCTGAAATGCAGTCGGTGTGCCACTTCGGTTCGTTCGTGCAGTCGCTGACGAAGTCCCAGACCTCCTGGACTGGACGGTTGATCACGATCGTGCTTTCGAGCTTGATCATCGGTGTTCTCCGTTTGGTCGTCGTTGGCGAAGCTCGGCCGTTGATGAGTGACCTGGTCCGATCGATTCAGGTACGGACGCGGAGACCGCAGGTCGCGGGGAAGGGTGGCTGGGAACGGAGCACCCTCCTCCGGCCGCCACCCGTGCAGCGATCTGGGAGAGCCGAGCACCTGACGATGGCGAGGCGACCGGAACCCAAGCCGGAACGAGGTACACATATGGGTAACAGATGATACGGGGACCATATCATATGGATACCGCTAGGATAGAGCCGTGAACGCGCACGACGTGATGACCGACAGCGTCGCCTTCCAGCTCGCCAAGCTCGGCCAGCTCGCCACCGCTCGCTTCGTCGACCGTCTCGCGCCGTTGGGTCTGCGACCCCGCCACTGCGCCGTGCTCGTCCTGCTCGCCGGGCCTCCCATGTCCCAGCTCGGGCTGGCAAACCGCATTGGCGTCACCCCAAGTGTCGTCGGAGAGATGCTCGACGAGCTGCAGGCCATCGGGGCCGTCCGCCGGATCCGTGACAACTCAGACCGCCGCCGACAGCTCACCGAACTGACCGCCCGCGGTCGCGCACTCTCTCGACGCGCCAGCCAACTGGCCCACCAAATCGACGGCGAGCTGCTGGCCAGCTGCGACGCTCAGGAGGCCGTCGCCTTGCGCGACGCGCTCCGTCAACTCGCCGACGCACACAACGTCCCCGGCAGATCGCCGCGCAGCGTTACCGGCGAGGCCTGAAGCTTGCGGCTATGCGAGATCGCGCCGCCACCCCCGCGGCCGCGGGGCTACAGCGCCAGCCCGAACGGCTGCGCGAGCAGGGCGCGCACACGCGCGAGGAACTCCGCCGCGTCGGCCCCGTAGAGGATGCGGTGGTCCGAGACGAGCGTCATCGACATGACGTGACCGGGGACGACCTCGCCGTCGCGCACGACGGGCGTCCTGCGCACCGCGCCCACGGCGAGGATCGCGGCCTGGGGCGGGTTGATGACCGCGGTGAAGCTCGTGACCCCGTACATGCCGAGGTTCGAGACCGTGAACGTGCCGTTCGAGAGCTCCGGCGGCGTGATCGCGCCGGCGCGTACGCGCTCGGCCAGGGTTCGCGCGGAGCGGGCGATCTCGCCGAGCGACCTGCGGTCCGCGTCGAAGATGGTGGGGACGACCAGCGCCCCCTCGGCGGCGACGGCGATCCCGACGTTCACCCGCGAGTAGAGCTCCCAGCGACCGTCCCGGTAGGCCCCGTTGGCCCGCGGGAACGCGCGCAGGGCCAGCGCGCACGCCTTGACGATCATGTCGTTGTAGGAGGGCACGGGCCGGGCGCCCACGGAGGCCTTGAGCTGTGCCCGCGCCACCACCGCGGCGCTCATGTCGACCTCGGCCTGAAGGGTGAACTCGGGCACGGTGGCCTTCGACTCCGCCATGCGCCGCGCGACGACCTGCTGGCTGCGCGTGAGCTCCTGCACGCGAACCTCGCCCTTGCCGCCGCCCGAGTCGCCGGAGACCGCCGGCGCCGGCGCCGCGGCGCCCGAGTCGCCGGAGGGCGCCGGCGCCGCGACGCGCTCGGTGGGCGCCTCGCGGTGACCCCCGTCGAAGCCCTCGACGTCGGCCTTGACGATCCGCCCGCCAGGGCCCGAGCCCTCCACGGCCCTCAGGTCCACCCCGAGCTCCCGCGCCACCCGCCGCGCGACCGGCGAGGCCTTCACGCGTCCGGTCCCGTTGCCGCCCGGCGCCCGCGGCGCCCGTGGCGCCCGCGGCGCCGGGTCGACCCCGACCCGTGCGTCGGGCTCGCGCGGGACGAGCGCCGCCAACGGCTGGCGGGGAACCTTCACCTCTTCCCTCCGCCCTGCGCCCTCGGCCTCGGCCTCGGCCTCGACCGGTGGCGCTCCGTTCCCGCCACCACGCTCTCCGATCCGCGCGATGAGCGCGCCGATGGCCAGCGTGTCGCCCTCGTGCGCGACGATCTCGAGGACTCCGTCTTGATCGGACTCGTAGGTCATGTTCGCCTTGTCGGTCTCGATCTCCGCGAGCTCCTCGCCGCGCTTGACCTCCTCGCCCGAGGCCTTCAGCCACCTGAGGATCGTCCCCTCCTCCATGGAGTCCGACAGCCGGGGCATCGTCACGTCGGGCACGGTCGAAGCTAGAGGTCGCGGAGGGTGGCGAGCACGGCGTCGACGACCTGGGGCTCGTGCGGGAAGGCGATCTGCTCGAGCGGCTTGGAGTAGGGCATCGGGAGGTCGGCGCCGGTGACCCGCCCGACCGGGGCGTCGAGGTCGTCGAAGGCCTGCTCCTGGATCAGCGCCGCGAGGTTCGCCCCGACACCCCCGTGCGGCC
This sequence comes from Solirubrobacterales bacterium, assembly GCA_038199185.1. GTDB lineage: Bacteria > Actinomycetota > Thermoleophilia > Solirubrobacterales > Solirubrobacteraceae > BP-464. The sequence continues at coordinate 1,841 of JBBPZE010000056.1, read as the reverse complement.
AGCCCTCCTCGACGATGACGCACCGGTTGGTCTTGCGCACCGAGGCGAGGATCGTGTCGAGGTCGAGCGGGCGCAGGGTGCGCGGGTCGATCACCTCGGCCTCGAGCCCGTGCTCGTCGGCGAGGACCTGCGCGGCGCGCTCGGCGGTCAGCGCCATGCGCGAGATGCCGACGATCGTGGCGTCGTCGCCCTCCCGGCGGATCGCGGCGTGCCCGAAGTCCATGACGTGGTCCCCGTCGTCGGGCACCTCGCCACGCTGACCGTAGAGGTACTCGTGCTCGATGAAGATGACCGGGTTGTCGTCCCGGATGGCGGCCTTCAGCAGTCCCTTCGCGTCGGCCGCCGTCGAGGGGACGGCGACGAGGAGGCCGGGGACGTGGAGATACATCGCCTCGAAGCAGTGCGAGTGCGTGGGCCCGAGCTGGTGCCCCGCGCCCTGGGGCATGCGCACGACGAGCGGCACCGTGACCTGGCCGCCGAACATGTAGTGGATGTGCGCCGCCGAATTGACGATCTGGTCGAGCGCGAGCAGGGCGAAGTTCACGGTCATGAGCTCGACCACCGGCCGCAGGCCGGCCATGGCCGCGCCGACGCCCGTCCCCACGATCGTGTTCTCCGAGATCGGCGTGTCGCGGACGCGCTGCTCGCCGAACTCGTCGAGCAGCCCGTTCGTCACCTTGAAGGCGCCGTTGAAGACGCCGATGTCCTCGCCCATGAGGAAGACGGTCTCGTCGCGCGCCATCTCCTCGCGCAGCGCCGCGTTCAGCGCCTCCCGGTAGCGGACGACCGCCATCTAGCGGGTGCCCACGAGCTAGCCCGCCTCGACGCCCTGGGCGTCGTCGGCGGGCCCGGCGCCCTGCCTGTCGGGCTCGGCGGCCTTGCCGGCCTCGTTCGCGCTGCCGGTCGCGCCGCCGCCGGCGGGCCCCCCGAGCTCCGGGTCGTAGGCTCGACCGCCGGGGATGTCGTCGAGCGCCATCTCGCGCTCGTCCTCCCCGCGGTGCACCGACGGCCCGCGCTCGTCGACCGAGTACCAGCCCCGGACCTGCTCGCCGAGGACGTAGACGTCGTCGTAGAGGGTCTCGGGGGCCGGGAAGGGCGAGCGGTCGGCGAAGGCCACGGCCGCGTCCACCCGCTCCGTGGCCTCGCGGTCGAGCTCCGCGACGTCCTCGTCGCTCAGCGTCCCCTCCGCCCTGAGGCGCTCGGCGAAGCAGGTCAGCGGGTCGCGCTTGCGCCACTCCTCGACCTGCTCCTTCGTGCGGTACTCCTCCGGGTCGGCCATCGAGTGGCCGCGGAAGCGATATGTCACCGCTTCGACCAGCACGGGTTGGCGCTCGTCGCGCGCGCGGCGCAGCGCCTCGCCGATCGCCCGGTGGACGTCGACCACGTCCATGCCGTCGCAGCGGCTCCCGGGCACGCCGAAGCTCTCCCCCTTGCCCTGGAGGTCGGTCACCGCCGAGTGCCGCTCGAGCGAGGTCCCCATCCCGAACTGGTTGTTGGAGACCATGAAGACGACCGGCAGGCTCCACAGCGCCGCGAGGTTCATGGTCTCGCCGAAGGTCCCCTGGTTCGAGGCGCCGTCGCCGAACATGCAGACCGTGGCGTCCTCCGTGCCCAGGTAGTCCGAGGCGAGGGCGAAGCCCGCCGCGAGCGGCAGGTTCCCGCCCACGATCCCGTAGCCGCCCATGAACCGGCGCTCGAGATCGAACATGTGCATCGAGCCGCCGCGTCCGCGCGAGGTCCCGGTCTCGCGGCCGAAGAGCTCGGCCATGACCGCGTCCGGACTCGTGCCCCGCGCCAGCGCGTGTCCGTGCGAGCGGTAGGTGGAGACGAGGTAGTCCGCG
>JBBPZE010000055.1:0-11103 GCA_038199185.1 Solirubrobacterales bacterium | reverse complement strand
TGCTGATGCGGCGCGCCGCGCGAGCCGCTAAGCCGCTCCAACGTCCCTCGCTGACCCGCCGTCAACTCCAGCGCTGCCGCAGAACGATTCATTACACCATCCTACCACAACCAGAAACCTAAATGTGAGACACTACACTAGTGGTAGCCTCGCGCCCCGGATGGGACCGATCCTCGTCACCGGAGGCGCCGGCTTCGTCGGCGCCAACCTCGTCCGCGGCCTGCTCGAGCGGGGCAGCGAGGTACGCGTGCTCGATGATCTCTCCGACGGTCAGGCGGGCTACCTCGATGGTCTCGGTGGCGGCCTGCACGCCACGTGGGCGAGCATCAACGACTCCGAGGCGCTGTCGGCTACGGCCGACCGGGCGGAGGCCATCGTTCATCTCGCGGCCCGGTCCGGGGTGCAGCCCTCGGTGGAGCGCCCGGAGACGGACTTCGAGATCAACGTCCGGGGCACGTTCAACGTGCTCGACATGGCCCGGCGGCTCGGGGTCCCGCGGGTGATCTTCGCCTCGTCCGGTGCCGTGGCGGCAGCCGGCGAGCCGCCGTTCAACGAGGACATGCTGCCGAGCCCGCTCGCGCCCTACGGCGCTTCGAAGGCGTACGGAGAGGTGGCCCTAGCCGCCTTCGCCCGCACCTACGGCTTCGTGGGCGTCGCTCTCCGGTTCTCGAACCTCTACGGGAACTTCTGCTCCCACAAGAGCAGCGTGATTGCCCGGTTCCTGCAGGCCGCGGCGAGCGGGACGCCGCTCCAGATCAACGGCGACGGGCACCAGACGCGTGACTTCATGCATGTGTCGGACGTGGTTCGGGCCATCTCCACGGCGCTGTCCGCGGAGCACAGCGGCGTCTACCAGCTCGGCACGGGGAGGGAAACGAGCGTGCTCGAGCTCGTGGACCTGGCCTCGCAGGCCGTTGGGCGCCAGCTCCAGGTGAGCTACGGGCCGCCGCTCCCGGCCGACGCGCGGCGCAACTACACCGACCCATCGCGGGCCCGCGAGCAGCTCGGGTGGGAGGCCACGGTCGACCTCGCGTGCGGACTGGCCGATACCTGGGCGTGGCTGGCCGCGGCCGAGCCCGGTCGCGCGTCGGCGGCGCAAGCGCGGCTCTAGCGATCTTGGCCAATCGCCGGCTGGCCATCGACCTGTCCGCCGTGCGCCTGGGGGGCGGCGTGAGCCGTGCCAAGGAGCTGGCGGCCAGCTTCTCGGCGCTGGCGCCCGACGTGGACTACGTGTTCGCCCTGAGCCGCGCGATGCACGAGCAGCTCCCACTCCTTCCTCCCCGAGCGCGCTGCATCCACGTGCCCGGGCGCCTGGAGCCCCGCCCGCTGCGCATGCTCTGGGAGCACGCCCGGCTGCCCTCGCTCCTGGCTCGCGAGCGCCCCGACTGGGTGTTCTCTCCGGTCGGGGTGCTGCCCCTCGGGCCCGGACTCGGTGTGACCCGGAGGGCTGTCATCGTCTCGAGCATCGCGCCGTTCCACGCGCAGCTTCTCGCCACGCTGAGCCCGGCCGGCCGGCTGCGTACCACCGTCCTACGCGACCTCATGCATCGGAGTATCGAGGCGGCCGACCACGTCTTCCTGCTCTCCCAGGAGGCTCACCGCCTGCTCAGGAACCGCCTAGAAGGCAAGCCCACGACCTTCTTGCCCATGTCGCCGCCGCCACCAGCGACGCTGGCGGCCGCCGAAACCGCCGACCTCCCCGCCGAGGCGACCCGCCGGCCGTACTTCCTGGTGGCCGGCGACCTGTGGCGCTATCGCGCGGCCGCCGAGGGGATCCGCGGAGCGCTGGCACTTCAGGATCAGGGCGTGGACGTCAGTCTCCTCGTCTGCGGCAGCAACAGCGAAGCTAGCTACTCGGCGGAGCTGCGAGCGCTGGCCTCCCGCTCGCGCGACGCGAGGATCGTCCTACTCGGCTCCCGCCCTCAGTCCGAGGTGCTCGCGCTCATGCGCGGGAGCGTCGCCACGATTGTCTGCTCACGTGTCGAGAACGTCAGTCGCGTGCCTATCGAGGCCATGGCCATGGGCACGGCAGTCATCGCCGTCGACCTGCCGCCATCGTGGGAGAACTGCGGCGAAGGCGCCCGCTACTACCCGGCCGGGGACATCGACGCGCTCGCCACGGCGATGCGGGAGGTCCTCGAGTCTCCGAGTGCGCGCTCCGAACTCGTCCGCTCCGGGCAGCGATACCTCTCCGATCGCGACTGGATGAGTGCGAGCCGCACCGTGCTGGCTACGTTGGGCTTCATTGGGCACGCCACGGAGTCAGTCGCTGGTCGTGACGATCGACCGCCACCGTCGTGACCGTGAGGGACCGCCGTCATTGGCATGCGCATGCGAGGTCAGGCACGGTCGCCGACCGGATTTACCTCGAGGAAGTGCACGCGCTCGCGGCGGCCGTCCCAGTGTACGTCCGGTATGAGAGCCTCGCGCCGCCCCTCGATGCGCTCGCGGCACTCGAGCAGATCTTCGAGCATGCAGCGCATCTCCGCCCGCACGTCATGCGTGGGCTGATATCCAAGATCGAGCAGGTGCTGGTGCGAGGGATTGAAGTAGTGCTGCTCGAGCTCTTGGCGGGGGTTCTCGAGATTGTGGACCTCGACGTCGAGGCCCAGTTCGCCCGCCACCGACTGGACCATCTGCGCCAGCTCGGTGAGGTCGTAGACCTCCTCGAACTGGTTGAAGACGCGATACTCGCCCGCCGTCGGAGGGTTGTCGAGCGCGAGGGTAAGGCACTGCATGGAGTCGCGCAGAGGCAGGAATCCGCGCTTCTGATGGCCCTTGCCGTAGGGGGTCAGCGGGTGCCCGATGACGGCCTGGCAGCAGAACCGGTTGATGGCCGTGCCAAAGGCCTGGTCGAAGTCCAAGCGAGTCAGAAGCCGCGCATCCTCGATCTTGTCGCCGATCCGGGTCCCGAACACCACGCCCTGCATCACGTCCGTCGCCTGCAGCCCCCAGATCTTAGACGCAAACATGATGTTGTTGGAGCCGTGGACCTTGCTCCAGTGATACCAGGAGCCGGCCTGCCGCGGAAAGGGCAGGCGATCGGTGCGGCCCTTGTACTCGATTTCGAAGAAGCCCTCGGGGATGTCCACCTCCGGCGTTCCGTACTCGCCCATGGTGCCAAGCTTGAGCAGGTGCGCCGACGGCGCCAGGTCGCGGATCGCGAAGAGCAGGTTGAACGTCGAGACGATGTTGTTCATCTGCACCCCGACCGCGTGCTCGCGGTCGATCATCGAGTACGGCGCCGACGGACACTCGCCGAGGTGGACGACCGCCTCGGGCTCGAACTCGCGGAAGATCTCCTCCACGAGGCCGTACTCGCAGAGATCGCCGCTCCAGTACAGGAGGTCGGCGCCGTAGTGCTCGCGGAAGGCCGCCAGCCGCTCTTGCATGGAAACGATCGGCGTCGCGCTCGTGGAGCCCATCTCGTCCACCCAGCGACGCCGGGAGCCGTTGTCGGCACCAGCCACCTCGTGGCCGCGGGCGGCGAGATGCTGGGCCAGCGACCAGCCCAGATAGCCGTCGACACCCGCGATGAATACTCTCATCTGTCCTCGCCCTGTGTCGTGATTGATGCCCCGGCACGGGGCCGGTCCGATGTCGGTCCGACGCGCATCACCTCCGCTGAGCCCTCGCCATCCGGCCCGCCGCGTGGCGCGCGGTCGGCGATCATACAGGGTCAAGGCGTCGTGCTCGGGCAACGAGCATCGCTTCACCAGCTATGAGCTGCGCCTCGGTAGGCCTCTGATCCACCAGAAGTGGGAGCGCCCACCGCTGCGCTAGCCGATCTTCGAGCATCAGCTCCTGCCCAACCGCTGCCAGGGGTGCGGCAAGCCGGCTGTTTGTGGCGCTCGCGCCAGCGTGTTGGACTCGTGGTCGGGCCGCGTCTTCGTGGCGTTCGAACGACGCCCGGGGGGACGGCTACGACCAGCGATCCGCTGCTCGACCGCTGGATCGCCTGGGCCGGGCGATCTCGCCTGCTCTCCTTCGTCCGACTGGCCAAGACGATCACCGCCCAACCCCCGGGATCCTCGCCGCGATCCACCACCGCCTGTCCAACGCCCGCGTCGAGGCCGCTAACACCACCACGCGCCTGATCGGCCCGCGCGCCTTCGGCTTTCAGATCAGAACGCCGAAGCCCTCATCGCCCTTGTCAAGCTCACCCTCTCCGGCCTGTGCCCACCCCCACCCCACCCCACCCCCACCCCTCCCCGGAGCCTCACATGATCCCCGGGAACGACAGAAGGAGGTGGTCAGTAGAGGGGCCGTCCCCCACACCAAGACCGGGTTGGTGGGCGCAGCGCTTCGGGTCGCTGACCGAACTCCGGACGAGCTCTAGGTCGACTGGCGCGGGGAATCGCGTTACCGTCCCGTATGCGACCGGCCGTCCCATCGTCGCCGAGGGGTTGGCCGCCGATCGCGAGGCGCTGCGGTCGGCGCCGCCGAGCGCCTTCGCAGCCGCGCCCGTCCTCGCGGGTGCCGCTGGACAGCTATCTCAAGCGCGTGGTCAGCTTCTAGCGCGACCCAGATGTTCTGGTCCAGCAGCGCTTCGAGTGGGGCGTTGAACGTGACCGGGGGTGTTGATGGAGCTACCGCGGCGAGACCATCGCGCGCTACGCGCAGCTCCAGCTCGCAGCCGGCACCGCGGGCGCGCGAGCGGCCGATCGTCGCCTCAGCCATCCCGATCACCGCGCCGATGGCGCCTACATTCGGGTTCCGACAAGACAATCGTGGGCTCGGCGACGCATAGACCGGGGGACGGACGTGACCTCGAAGCCTAGCCCGCGGAGATGGTCGCGGCAGCGACTCAGCGTGAAGGGCGAGTGGACCTCGACGCTGATGAGCGGAACGCTGGATGCCCACTGGGTGTTCTCAACCAGCACTTCGGCCTCAGCCCCTTCGATGTCCATCTTGACGTAGTCAGGTGCCCCAAAGCGCTGCAACAGCGTGTCCAAGGACAGCGCATCGACGCGGACGCTACCGTAACCGACGCGCATCCCCGCCTCTCTCCCTGGTCGCGGCTCATAGCTGACTGGTGCGTCACGCGACCACGCTGCTGCGTGCATGATCGAGCACCGCTCGCCCCAGGCTCGGACATTTTGGCGCGCCGCCTCCACGTTAGCCCTGTCAAGTTCGAGTCCGACCACTCGCGCACTGGGAAACTCATGGGCCATGTGGGCCACGGTAAGCCCGATATTTGCGCCGAGGTCCCAGATCAGCCGCGGCGCATTGAGTGTCTGCGGCGGCATGTGATACCGGCCGAGGAAGGTGTGGATCGCCACCTCCGCATCAGACGTGCCGCTGCGCAGGATAATGGGCTCGCCAGCGAGCTGGCGGATCCGTACACGTTCCGAGGCTCCTCCCCGCGACGAGCGAGCAACGCGCCAGAAGCACTCAGCGCTAGTCCGGTCCTCCGACAGGCGCGTTGCGGCAAGGGCAAGGCGGGCAGCATGAAGCAACGCCTTGACGCGTCTAGGCGACGTCACGGCTTAGCTTACCTAACGGTCGAAAAGCATCAGGTCGGAAGGCTCCAACATGTATAGGCACTCGTCCAGGGCGCTAGCTAGCCGCCCGTTGCGCTCGCCCCAAGTGTTCAGATGATCTCCAGGTCGAGAGGTATTGAGAATCGGCACGTAGGATATTCTTGTCGAGAGTTGACCCCTATTGGGACGGCCGGCCGTGTCCGTGCGTGACGTGGCGACTGAGCAGTACGCAGTCCGCGCCTAGCCCGCCCTACTTGGCTTAGCTGCTAGCTAGCCGCCCTGCCCGGACGCAGCGGAACACTCCGCACGCAGCAGGGCATCGCCGGCCTCCAAGCTCCTCCCTACGCCAGAGCGATCTCGCCAAGATGGCATGCTACCTTCATAGGGGCTGCCGGGCAAGGCACGAGCTAGCCTCGGTCCTCAGCAGCGCTGAACGCTACCGTCGGTATCCATCGGCTTTCCCCTTTCTCGGCTCCCCGCCCTAGCTAGTCGGATGAACAAGTTCGGACGAGCGAACCAACCGAAGGACGGCCTCGACGTCTACCATGACCTAATGTGCGCCGCATGCGCGAGCATCCAGGCGCTGAGCGACGATGACTTCATACTGCTCAAGCGCGACGGCCTGTACCGGTACAGCACGCGCGATCACGGGTTCATGCCCCGCTGCCCTGCGCCGAGGTCGTCCAGGGGATCGTCACGGCCGAGCAGGCCAAGACGCTCGACGACACCACGGAGAGGTATGGACGGGGCCCCATCGACTGCGGAACCCGCCGTTGTGTAAAAATCCACGGGTCCGCCGGGAGCAGGTTCCGGACATCTTCGCCCAGGCTCGACGGCTGCGGCCTGTCCACGAACGTTGCCTGCGGCGACATCACCCGCAACGGCGTCGCCTGCACACCGGCCGGGATCGCGCTCGGTGAGTTCGTCGAGGCGACGGACGTCCGCATTGGCGGGCGCCTCGGCCCGGAGCCGAAGTTCGGCGGGGTCGTGGTGAGGAAGGCCATGCGCTGGGTCCTGAACGAGAAGCTCCTACAGATCCTCAGACTCTCCGAGCAGCATCACGCGGACGGCGGAAGCTTCCGGACCTTCGCCGGCAGCACGGAGCCCGGCTGGCGGTCCGGCCGCCGGGTCGAGGAGCTCGCCGCCGCGGAGCCCGGCGCGTGAGTGCGCCTGCGCGCCCCGCGCCCCGCCCCGACCTCGAGGTCGCGCGGGCAGAGGAGGTTCTTGCCTACGCGTTCCGCGAGTTCCATCCGCGGGTCGCGCTGGCGTGCTCGTTCCAGAAGGAGGAGTCGGTCCTCCTCGACATGGTTCTGGAGCTCCAGCCCGCGACGCGGATCTTCGCGATCGATACGGGCGTGCTATTTCCCGAGACCCATGCGGTGTGGGCGGATTGGGAGCGCCGCTACGGGATACGGGTCGAGGTCGCGCAGGCGCTGCGCCCCGACGGCCGGCCGTGGACCGCCGAGCAGTGCTGCACGCCCGGCAAGGTCGCCGCGCTCGAGCAGAACCTCATCGGCCTGGACGCGTGGATCACCGGCGTCCGCCGCGATCAGGCGCCGAGGCGCGCGGCGGCGCCGAAGCTCGGCTGGGACGCCGTCCACGGCTTGTGGAAGGCGAACCCGCTCGCCGACTGGAGCGAGCGGGACGTGTGGGCGTACGTCGCGGCCCACGATCTTCCCTACCACCCGCTGCACGACCGGGGCTACGCGTCGATCGGATGCGCCCCGTGCACGCTGCCCGGCGACGCCCGCGAGGGGCGCTGGAGCGGCACGGAGAAGACCGAATGCGGACTGCACGAGGGGTGAGCGCGTGGATCCCCTGATCGTCCTCTTCGGGTTCGGCGTCGGCATCATGGTCGGTACGACCGGTGTCGGCGGCGGCTCGCTCATGACGCCACTGCTCATCCTCGTATTCCACACGAAGCCGGCGATCGCCATCGGGACCGACCTCGCGTATGCGGCGGTGACCAAGACGGTCGGAGGCTGGCGCCACTTCCGCAAGGGCACCGTCGACATCGGCATCTCGCTCTGGCTCGCCGTCGGCAGCGTGCCGGGCGCGCTCGGAGGGGTGTACGTCCTGCACGTGCTCGAGCGAGCGCTCGGCGCCGGCACCTTCGACGACCTGGTGCTCGAGCTCGTGGCCGGCGCGCTCCTCGTCACCGGGCTGGCCGTGCTCGCGCGTGCCTTCTTCCTGCCCGGTGCGGTCGCGCGCGAGCGCGAGACGGTCCTCCTCGAGACGCGCCACAAGCGGGCCGCCGTGGCGCTCGGCCTCTCCGTCGGGTTCGTGCTCGGCCTGACCTCGGCGGGCAGCGGCTCCCTCATCGCCGTCGGGCTCATCGTCGCCTTCCGGCTCGCACCGCGCCGGGTCGTCGGCACCGACGTCTTCCATGCCGCCATCCTGCTCTGGGTGGCCGCCGCCGCCCACATCGCTTCGGGCAACGTGGACTTCGGACTGGCCGGGAACATCCTCGTCGGCTCGATTCCCGGAGTGTGGGCCGGGGCGAGCCTCTCCTTCCGGCTCCCGGAGCAGGGCCTGCGGCCGACGCTCGGTGTGGTCCTCCTCGCCGCCGGCCTCGCGCTGCTGAACAAGGCCGGGGTGACGTTCCCGCTCGTGCTCGTCTTCGCCGTGCCCCTCGCCGTCGGCGCGGCGCTCGTCGCGGTGAGCCTCATTCGGGCCCGGGGCTCGCGGCTCGCCGCCGAACGCGCTTGACCGCCACCCTCACCCACCTCGACGTCCTCGAGGCCGAGGCGATCCACATCTTTCGTGAGGTGGCCGCCGAGCTCGAGCGGCCCGTGCTCCTCTTCAGTGGCGGCAAGGACTCGGTCGTCCTCCTGCGCCTCGCCGAGAAGGCCTTCCGGCCCGGACCCTTCCCCTTCCCGGTCATGCACGTCGACACGGGGCACAACTTCCCCGAGGTCGTCGCCTTCCGCGACCGCCGGATCGCTGAGCTCGGCGAGCGGCTGATAATCGCTTCGGTCCAGGACTCGATCGACGTGGGGCGGGTGCGGGAGGAGACCGGTCCGCGCGCCTCGCGCAACCGCCTCCAGACCATCACGCTGCTCGACGCCATCGCCGAGCACCGCTTCGACGCCGCGTTCGGTGGCGCCCGGCGCGACGAGGAGCGCGCGCGGGCCAAGGAGCGGATCTTCTCGTTCCGCGACGACTTCGGTCAGTGGGATCCCAAGGCGCAGCGCCCCGAGGTATGGAGCCTCTACAACGGCCGCGTCCGGCCGGGGGAGCACGTGCGGGTCTTCCCGATCTCGAACTGGACCGAGCTCGACGTGTGGCAGTACATCGCAGCGGAGGACCTCGAGCTGCCGCCGATGTACTTCGCGCACGAGCGCGAGGTGTTCGCGCGCGACGGGATGCTCTACGCGGTCAGCCCGTGGGTCGAGCGACTCCCGGGCGAGGAGCCCTTCACGGCGTCGGTCCGCTACCGCACGGTGGGGGACATGACCTGTACGGGCGCCGTCGCCTCCGACGCGGTGACGCTCCCGAAAGTCGTGGCGGAGATCGCCGCTACTCGCGTGACGGAGCGCGGGGAGACCCGCGCCGACGATCGCGTAAGCGAGGCCGCGATGGAGGATCGCAAGCGGGAGGGCTACTTCTGATGGGCGCCGCCACCACCGCCGGCGCCCCGCTCCGCCCCGCGGCTCTGGCTTCGGACCTCCTCCGCCTGGCGACCGCTGGGTCCGTCGATGACGGCAAGAGCACGCTCATCGGGCGGCTGCTCTACGACAGTCGCGCGATCCTCAGCGACCAGCTCGCCCTTCTCGCCGCCGCGAGCCGGCGCCGCGGAGGGGACGGGGCGCTCGACCTCGCCCTGCTGACCGACGGGCTCCGGGCCGAACGCGAGCAGGGCATCACCATCGACGTCGCCTACCGCTCGTTCGCCACACCGCGCCGCCGGTTCGTCATCGCCGACACCCCCGGGCATGTCCACTACACGCGCAACATGGTCACCGGCGCGTCGCTCGCCGACCTGGCCCTCGTCCTGCTCGACGCACGCCGAGGGGTGGTCGAGCAGTCAAGGCGGCACGCCTTCATCGCCTCGCTCCTTCGGATACCGCACCTCGTGGTAGCCGTAAACAAGATGGACCTCGTCGCCTACTCCGAAGCGGCGTTCGCCGGGATCGTGGATGAGTTCACGCAATGGGCGGGCGACCTCGCCTTCGCGTCGGTCACGTTCGTCCCGCTCTCGGCCCTCGAAGGCGACAACGTCGTGGCGACCTCGGGGCGCATGCCCTGGTACGGCGGGCCGGCGCTGCTCCCCCATCTCGAGTCCGTGGAGCTCGAGCTCGACGAGGGCAGCGCCGCCCGGTTCCCCGTCCAGTGGGTGATCCGTGCCGGCGGGGACTACCGCGGCTACGCCGGGCGCCTGGCCGGGGGCACGCTCGCGCGCGGCGACGACGTCGTCGTGCTCCCCGGGGAGCGCAGTACGCGGGTCGCGGCGATCGAAACGTTCGCCGGCGCGATCGAGCGGGCCGCGGCGCCGATGTCCGTCACCCTCCGGCTTGCGGACGAGCTCGACGTCTCACGTGGGGACCTCCTCTGCCGCCCGGACGAGGCGCCACGCGTCGTGCGCGACCTCGAGGCCGAGGTGTGCTGGATGGCTGACGGGCCGCTGGCGCCCGGGAGTCGGTACCTGATCAAGCACACCACACGTCAGGCGCGCGTCCTCGTCGGCGCGGTGCACGACCGGGTCGACGTCCACACGCTCGAACGCGAGCGCGATCCCGGCTCGCTCGCGCTGAACGACATCGGCCGCGTGGGCCTCCGCGTGACCAAGCCACTCGCCCTAGACCGGTACGCCGAGAACCGCACCACGGGATCGTTCATACTCATCGATGAGACAACGAACGAGACCGTCGGCGCCGGCATGGTGGCCTGAAGCCGTGCGGCGGGGTCGTTCCGAACGGTGATTGGTAGGTAGGGCCTGTCGAGAGGGTGTGGTGTCGCTGGCCTGCCCTGGCTGAGCCCTCCAGCCCGGCGCGGCGCTCGGCGGCGCCCCAGGGCATCTGCCTGGACGGGGCCTATGACCACGACTTCGTCCGCGACCTGCTCGCCGACCTGGTTCTCCAGCTACGCGCCGACCTCGGCGAACGCGCCCGTCGCTGGATCGTCGAACGAACTCCTGGATCAACCACTACCGCGGCCTGCTCATCCGCTCGTCCAAGAAGCCGATCAACCACGATGCCCTGCTGCCCTGATGCTTCGTACTGATCCCGCGGGCGTCATGCAGCTATCCGGATCGGCCCCGACGCCATCCACTGCGACGTCGCGCGCCATGATCGGTGAAGAGTCAGGGGACTACGAGTAGTTGTCGACTGCGCGAATCCTCTACGCTAAGATGGGCGTTGGCCATGCATGGTCGAGAGCGTGATTGTCGTGGGTAACTGCGCCCCTGTCTCGCAAAGGAATAGGTTTGTCTGAACGAACGCTAAACGAGGTTCGTGGGTTCTGGGAGGACGCCTCGTGCGGAGAGACGCTTTACCTCGACGGTAGTGACGCGGCTAACTATGAGCATCAGTCGCGAGAGCGTTACCGGCTTGAGCCGTCGATTCCGCCGTTCGCGGCTTTCGAGCAACACCGAGGCAAGAACGTGCTCGAGATCGGCGTG
>JBBPZE010000054.1:0-21265 GCA_038199185.1 Solirubrobacterales bacterium | reverse complement strand
GGGTTCGGCTCCGACAACCACGCGGGCGTCCTGCCCGAGGTGCTGGCCGCGATCGGCGCGGCCAACGAGGGCCACGCGCCCTCCTACGGCCACGATGCGCTCACCGCGCGCGTGGAGGAGCGGTTCCGCTCCGAGCTCGGCGAGCAGGCGCGCGCGTTTCTGGTCTTCAACGGCAGTGGCGCCAACGTGCTCTCGCTGCGGGCGCTCCTGCGCCCATGGGAGGCGGTCGTCTGCGCGGAGACCTCGCATCTCAACGTCGACGAGGGGGGAGCTCCGGAGGCGATCGCCGGGATCAAGCTCCTGCCGGTTGCGACGCCCGACGGCAAGCTGACGCCCGACCTGGTGTCCACCCGGATCGTGCGCATCGGTGACGAGCACGCCGTCCAGCCGCGCATCCTGTCGATCAGCCAGTCGACCGAACTGGGCACGCTGTACTCGCTCGAGGAGGTCCGGGCACTGGCCGACCACGCGCACGAGCACGGACTGGCGCTGCACATGGATGGCGCGCGGATCACCAACGCCGCCGCCGCCCTGGGCGTCTCCCTTCGCGAGGCGACGGTCGACCTCGACGTGGACCTGCTGTCGTTCGGCGGGACCAAGGCGGGGCTGCTGGCGGGGGAGGCGGTGGTCGTCCTCTCGCCCGAGGCCGCTGCCGCGATGCCCTACCTGCGCAAGCAGTCGCTGCAGCTGGCGTCGAAGATGCGCTTCATCGCCGCCCAGTTCGATGCCCTGCTCGAGGACGAGCGCTGGCGCGCCGCCGCCGGCAACGCCAATGCTATGGCGGCGCGGCTCGCGGCTGCCGTGTCAGGCATCCCGGGCGTGACGGTCACGCAGGCGCCCCAGGCCAACGCCGTCTTCGCGATCCTGCCGCCGGGCGTGGCCGACGAGCTGCGCGCGCGGTGGTTCTTCTATGACTGGGACGAGCGTCGCGGCGAGGTGCGCTGGATGTGCTCCTGGGACACCACGCCCGCGGACGTCGACGCGTTCGCCTCCGACGTGGCGGCGCTCGTGCGTGGTGCCTCCGGCGCGAACGATGTCGCGGCGCGCGCGTAGCGACGGACTCCGCCGGGACGTTGATGGAGCATGCATCGGCTCGAACCGAGGCGCGCGCTCAGGGCAGCGCGGCCTCCAGGCTATGCGGCGGCGGTCTCCCGCTCCCACGCCTCGACCAGGTTGAGCCACACCTCGCTGCGACTCGGAAACGAGGGGACCGCATGCCAGAAGCGGTTCATCGTCAGCTCGCCGACCACCGCGACCGTGGCGGTGTGCAGGAAGTCCGCGATCTCGGCGCCCACGATGGTGGTTCCCAGGATCCGGTTGGTTCCCCGCTCGATGACCATCCGGGTGGTGCCGGCGACGTTGCGCCCGTAGAAGCTGCCACCGGCGTTGGAAGACGTGCCGGCCTCGACGCAGAAGGCATCCAGCCCCGCCTCCTTCGCGGCGCCGAGCGTGTAGCCGACCGCCGCGACCTGCGGTTCGGTGAACGTCACGCGTGGGGAGAGCGCCCCGTCGGAGCGCAGCTCATGTTCGGTCCCCAGGATGCGGTCGGCCGCGATCCGCGCCTGGTACTTGCCCATGTGGGTCAGCAGGATCCGGCCGTTGGCGTCACCGAGAACGTAGAGCCAGTCGTGGCCGGCCACCCGCAGGTCCTCACCGACCTCGATCGCCCGGCCGCCCTCCAGGCCGATGGTCTCCAGGCCCAGGTCGTCGGTGAGCGGCCGGCGCCCCAGCGCGCAGAGCAGCTCGCCGGCCTCCAGCACCGTGCCGTCCTCAAGCTCGACCTCGAGCGGGCCGCTCTCGGTCTCGCGGCGCACCGCGGACGCCTTGACGCCGGTGTGGACGGCGATGCCGTCGGCCTCCATCGCCTCGCGCAGCTCGGCACCCGCGTAGGGCTCCTCGCGGCCCAGAAGATGGGGGCCGCCCTCGACGAGCGTCACCTCGGCGCCGAGCGAGCGATAGGCCTGCGCCATCTCGCTGCCGACGGGCCCCCCGCCGAGGACGATCAGGCGGCCGGGCACGGTATGTCCCGTCGTCGCCTCGCGATTGGTCCACGGTCGCGCCTCCTTCAGCCCCGGAATCGGCGGGATCAGCGCCGTCGTGCCGGTGGCGATCATCACCGCACGCCGCGCCCGGAGCGTCTCGCCGCCGACCTCGACGAGCCGTTCGCCGCTGAGGCGCCCGTGCCCGCGGACGAGCGCTATGCCGCGCTTCTCGATCCAGGGCAGCTGGCTGGAGTCGTCGAGGTCGTGGATGATCTCGTCGCGGCGGGCGAAGGTCGCCTCGACATCGACCCGCCCCCCGGTGACCTCGGCCGCCCCCGGCACCCGCCGGGCCTCGGCCAGCGCCTGGCCGGGACGCAGCAGTCCCTTCGACGGCATGCACGCGTAGAACGAGCATTCGCCTCCGACGAGCTCGCGCTCGACGAGGGCCACCTCGAGGCCTGCCGCTCCCAGGCGCCCCGCGGCCACCTCTCCCGCGGGCCCCGCGCCGATGACGATGACGTCCACGCTGCGATCGCTCATGGCGGGCAGTCAATCAGGCCGCGCCCTCGCGGCGCGCTGCGCCCGCTCCCCCCACGGAGTGCCTCTTGCCGCCGCCCTCATCGGGGCCACCCGGAGCGCTTCGAGCGCCGATTCCATGTCACGCGCGACCTCCACCGCATCCGGGAGGACCGCCGCATCCGCGTAGACGCCGATCTGCAGTTGCCCGGCGTAGGAGAGGCCGCAGACCGTCAGCCCGTGGCCGTCGAGCAGGGGAACGGCAGGGTGGATGCTCGTGAGCGCGCGGCCGATCAGGCTCAGCCGGACGGCCGGGCCGGGCACGTTCGAGACGACGGCGTTGAACGACGCCAGGCGGGCGACGGTACGAGCCACCGCCCGGCGCCCGACGTGTGGTAGGAGGTCGCCCGCTCGCGCCAACGCCTCGAGGGGGCGCGCGGCGCCGTCGCGCTTTGCGGCTCGCGTCCGGTCCCGTACCGTGCGCAGGACGACCGTTTCGTCGCTCTCGCCCACCGGCAGCTCGATCGCCGCGAAGGACACCGCGTTGCCGAGGGCGCCGGCGGCGCCCGCCTCCCGTACGTTGACCGGGACGAGGGCCTTGATCGCGGCGGGACGTTCGCCGCGCCGGGCCAGGGCGCGGCCCAGTGCCAGGGCGGTGGCGGCGAGGAGGACGTCGTTGACGGTCGCACCGCGGGGGCGGCCGGCGGCGCGCACGACGTCGAGCGGAGCGCTGCCGAACGCCACGACCCGCTCGCTGGTCACCGACCGGTCCAGCGTGGTCATCGGCGCGGGGGAGGCCACGTCGCCGAGTGCGCCGGCCGCGGTCCGCAGCGCCGCGACGCCCGCGACGGGACGGCGGGCGGCCCGGCCCAGCGCCCCGAGTGCCTTCAGCCCCCCGGTGACACGTGCCTGCGCCGAGGCACCTGCGGCCTGGGCGCTGCCGGGGCGGGCCTCGGGCCTCCACGAGGAGGGGCCATCGGCGAGACCGTCGTCGAACAACAGCATCGCCACCTCGATGGCGGCGATCCCGTCGACCAGTGCGTGATGAGCCTGGCCGACGACGGCGAAGCCACCCTCCGCCAGGCCCTCGAGGAGATAGACCCGCCATAGCGGGTGAGCGCGATCGAGCGGGCAGCTCAGCAGGGCGCCGGCCGTGTCTCGCAGATCAGCCGGGGCACCCGGTCCCGTGATCGTCACCTGATGGACGTGGCGCGCCACGTCGAAGGACGTGTCGTCTATCCATGCCGGCCCTCCCGGCAGGAGCGCCAGCCGCCGGCGAAAGCGCGGGATACGATCGAGCCGCGCGTCGAAGTGGCGGCGCAGCGACGCCAGCGATGGCGGCGCGCCCTCGAACCGCAGCGTCCACCCAACGTGCAGCGGAGCGCGGGGTGTCTCGAGGTCGAGGAACGCCGTGTCCAGCGCGCTGAGCCGGTCGATGGACGCCACACCGACCATCCTCTCGCATCCTCGCGTCCGGCCCGAGTCGACGGGCGCTCGTCTCGCAACCATCGGGATGGAGCACTAGGTTCGGGCCTGTGGGCTCGATCGAGCGGCTGGCCGATCATGACATCACGCGCATCCGTGCCGCCAACCCCGGGCCCCTGACGCTGAGCGGCACGAACACGTGGATCATCGGCCGCGACCCGTGCTGGATCGTCGATCCCGGCCCCGGTCTCGACGAGCACCTGGCCACGGTCGGGGCCGAGGCGCTGGCTCGTGGTGGCGCCGGCGGGATCGCGTTGACGCATGGCCACGCCGACCACGCCGGGGGTGCGATCGCGCTGGCCGCCGCGACCGGTGTCGCGGTGGCCGCGATGGACCCCAGGCCGGCGGGCGTGGCGCTCGCCGACGGCGAGGTCTTCGGCCCGCTGACGGCAGTCGCGACACCGGGCCACGCACCCGATCACCTCGCGTTCGTCGCCGGGCGCATCTGCTTCACCGGCGATGCCGTCCTGGGAGAGGGCAGCGTCTTCGTGGCGCGCGATCCGGGTGCCCTGCGCGGCTATCTGGCGGGGCTCCAGCGGCTGCGGGCGATGGACCTCGCGGTGCTCTGTCCGGGGCACGGCCCGCCGGTCACCGATCCGACGGCCAAGCTCGACGCGTACGTCGCCCACCGGCTGGAGCGAGAGCGTCGCCTCGTCGAGGCGCTGGACGAGGGCCTGCGCACCACCGGCCAGCTGCTCGACCGGGTGTGGGACGACGTGCCCGCGGGCCTGCGTCCCGCGGCAGCCGTGACGCTGGCCGCCCATCTCGACAAGCTCGACGAGGAAGGACGGTTGCCCGACGGCGTCGCTCGGGCGCGATGAAGTCGGTTCAGGAGGGGCGCAGCCGTCGCCTCGCCAGCTCCATGGCGGCGGTGAGCGGAGTCGCGCCGATGGCTTCCGCGTCGTCGAAGATCTGACGCAGCGTGTCGCCGATCTCGCGCACCCGCGCCTTGGCCCGCTTGGGATCGTATCCGCCCGGTTCGAGCTCGACGGCGATGTTGATGATGCCGCCCGCGTTGGCGACGAAGTCGGGAGCCCACAGGATCCCCAGGCCGGCGAGCAGGTCGGCGACGCCGTCCTCCGCGAGCTGGTTGTTCGCCGCCCCCGCCACGATCGGCGCCTGGAGGGAGTGCACCGTCTCGTGGCTGAGCTGACCTCCCAACGCGCACGGGGCGAGCACGTCGACCGCCTGGGTGAGCGCGCGGCCCGGGGCGATCCAGCGTCCGCCGGCTGCCCTGATCTCGGCACGCTTTCGGGAGTCGATGTCGGTGGCCAGCACCTTCGCCCCGGAGCGCAGCAGTCCCTTCGCCAGCCGCATCCCGACGTGACCCAGTCCACTCACCGCCACGGTTCGGCCGCGCAGCGAGCGGCTGCCGAACACTCGCTCGCAGCTCGCCTCGATCGCCGCCTGAACGCCCTGGGCCGTGAACGGGCTCGGATCGCCCGAACCGCCGCGGCGCCGCGAGAGGCCGCTGACATGTCCCGTTCTCGAAGCGATCGTCTCCATGTCCTTGGAGGACGTCCCCACGTCCTCGGCCGTGATGTAGGAGCCGCGCAACGCCTCGACGGTGTCGCCGAAGTCGAGCAGGACGTCCCGGCGGCTGGGGATGGGGAGGCCGTCGGGCAGCACGATCACGCCCTTGCCACCTCCGAGCGGCAGGCCGGCCACCGCGGACTTGAACGTCATCGCCCGCGACAGGCGCAGGGCGTCGCGAAGCGCGGCCCGTGAGTCGTCGTAGCGCCACATCCGGCACCCGCCGAGCGACGGCCCGCGAACCGTCGAATGCACCGCGACGATCGTGAACAGCCGCGACCGGCGCCCGCGGCGTACGAGGACTTCCTCATGGTCGAGGGTGGCGAGATAGCGCTCGATGGAGCTGAGTCCAGACGGCCGGTTACGACGTCCCCGCGCCGCCGGGGGGCGCGCTCGCCCCCCCACTCGTGGAGCCGGAGGAACTGCCGCTCGGGCTCGTGGAGCCGCCTTCAGGGCTGGTGGTACCGGACGTCGATGCCGCCGAGGCGCTCGTGTCGCCGGTGCCGGACGCCGAGCCCGAGCCGGCCGAGGGGGAGCCCTGCTGAGCGCTGCCCGAGGACGACGGGTTCCCGGATGAGGTGACGGAGCCGATGCCGGGGAGTCCGATGACGGACGGAAGCCGGCTGAGCAGGGTGTCGCCCTCGGCGGGCACCGGCACGGGCGACGCACCCGGGACCACGGGCACGGGATCCTCCGGAGGGGCCAGGGCACCGCCGGAGCCGTTGCGGTTTCGGCCATCCGCGGGCAGCGGGGACGATCGTCTGATGGCTGCGCGTGTCTTCGCGTGCGTGCCGCGGCCGCGCGCTTCGCCGGACGGCGTGGCCCGGTGGCGCAGCTCGACCAGCGGGGCGGCCGGGACGACCGCGTTGCTCGTGACCTGGCGCGGCGGCGAGGCGCTGACCCGCGAGCCGGGGGCCACGACCTTCTCGACCTCGACCGCGCCGCCAGTGATCGCGGCGGCGCAGCCCACGATGACCGCCAGCTTGCCGGCGGTCAGCGCAGCCGCGCCTCCGCCCACCGCGGCGGTCGTTCCGGAGGCGGCGCCGCCCGCGGCCGCTCCGGAGCCGGTCGCGCCGCCCAGACCCAGCAGCTTGGCCACGATGCCCGGAAGCACGGGTGCCGGCGCAAGCGCGGCCAGGCCCTGACGCACGCCGCGCAACTGCGTGCGATAGCCCGTGCAGCCGTCGCAATCGCGCAGATGACGGCGGGCGCGGCCGCTGGCGCGGACCCCGCGGTCATAGGACGCAGCGAGGTCGCGGCGAATGTCGGCGCAGTCCGCATCGCGTGCTTCGATCGCCTCGACGAGCCCGATCCGCGCCCGGACCAGCAGCGACTTGACCGCCGGCACGCTCGTGTCGAGCGCGTCGGCCAGGTCGGCATAGCTCATGCCGTTCATCTCGCGCATGAGCAGCGCGGAGCGTTGTTGGCCGGGCAGCCGGCGCACGTCGGCGACGAGTTGCTGAAGGTCCTCGCGCCGTTCGACCTCGGCCGGCGGATCGAGGATCGGTGTCCGTGACATCTCGAAGATGTCCGAAGCGGGCGGCGTGGGGCGGCGCAGGCCGTCGATGCAGCGGTTGTGGGCGACGCGGTAGAGCCACGCCCGGAGAGAGACGGGCCGCTCGTCAGCGCGCAACGCGCGGTAGGCCCGCAGGAAGACGTCCTGCATGACGTCCTCGGCATCGGAGCTCGAGCCGCCGAGCATCTGTCGCGCGTAGGCATAGAGTCGCTGGCGATAGCGATCGTGGATGACCCGGAAGGCGTCCTCGCTGCCGGAGCGGAACAGGCCCACCAGCTGCTCGTCCGAGCGCAGGCGGAGCCACGGTGAGGTCCCCGACCCCCTGCGTAGGCCTGCCGGTGCTGAAAGGGCTGACGCTTCCACGAACTCTCCGTTGAACTCTAACCCCTCGCCCGGTCCGAAGTTGTACTCGGCTTCGCGTTCAGCCCAGGCTGGCCATGATGTGCTTGATCTCGGTGTAGTCCTCCAGCGCGTACATCGAGAGGTCCTTGCCGTAGCCCGACTGCTTGTAGCCACCGTGCGGCATCTCGCTGGCCAGCGGGATGTGATCGTTGATCCAGACGCACCCGAAGCGCAGCCGGTTGGCCACGCGCAGCGCGCGGCCGACGTCGCGGGTCCAGACCGATGACGCCAGGCCGTACGGCGTCCCGTTGGCCCAGGCGACCGCTTCGTCTTCGTCGGAGAAGCGCTGGACGGTGATGACCGGGCCGAAGATCTCGCGCTGGATCATCTCGTCGTCCTGCCGGAGATTGGCGACGACCGTGGGCTCGAGGAAGAAGCCGGGAAGGTCGGGCTGGCGGCCGCCCGTGACGACCTCGGCATGGGCCGGCCTGCCGCTGAGGAACCCCTCGACCCGCCCGCGCTGCTCGGCGCTGTTGAGCGGCCCGAGCGTGGTGTCGGCGCTCATGGTGTCCCCGAGGACATAGCCCTCGGCCTGCTCCGCGAGCCCGGCCACCAACTCGTCGTATACCCGCCCGCCCGCGAGGACCCGGGTGGCGGCCGTGCAGTCCTGGCCGGCGTTGTAGTAGCCCGTGCCGGCGATCGTCTCCAGAGCGGTCTGCATCTCCACGTCGTCGAAGACCACCACCGGGGCCTTGCCCCCAAGCTCGAGATGCACCCGCTTGAGGGAGTCGGCGGCGGACCTGGCCACGGACCGGCCCGCTTCGAGCGAGCCCGTGATCGAGACCATGTCGACCCCGTCGTGGGCGGCGAGCGCGCGCCCCACATCGTCTCCGCCGCAGATCACGTTGAGCACGCCGTTGGGCAGGTGCTCCGCCGCGAGCTCCGCGAGGCGCACGGCGGTCAGCGGCGTGGTCGGCGCGGGCTTGAGGACGACCGTGTTGCCCGTGGCCAGAGCCGGCCCGACCTTCCAGACGGCCATCATCAGCGGGTAGTTCCAGGGGGCGATCTGGCCGATGACCCCGATCGGCTCGCGGCGGACGATGGAGGTGTAGCCCTCGACGTACTCCCCCGCGGCCTTGCCCTCCATGCAGCGCGCCGCGCCGGCGAAGAAGCGCAGGTTGTCGACCATGAACGGAATCTCGTCGTCGCGAAACGCGTTGATCGGCTTGCCGGCGTTGGCCGCCTCGAGCCGGGCGATCTCATCCGCGTGGGACTCGATGGCATCGGCGAGCCGGATCAGGGCCAGCGCCCGCTCGCCCGGTGTGGTGGCGGCCCAGCCCTCGAAGGCGGCCCTGGCGGCCGCGACCGCGACCGCGACGTCCTCCGCCGACGAGTCCGGGGCCTCCGCGATCGACTGGCCCGTGGCGGGATCCAGGACCAGGGTCGTCCTGCCCGAGGCCGGGTCCACGAGCGCGCCGTCGACGAAGTTCTGCAGCATCCTGGGAGTCGTCGTGCTCATGGGGCGACGCTATCACCGGCGGGGCTGATGGATGACGCCCCCACGGTCGCGCTATCCCGATGATCGTGGTAGGTTTTCGGGCACCCTAACGTTAGGGCGCCCTAAGGAGACCCTCAGCAACCATGTCGCTCGCCCAGACAACGCTCCTCGGCGCCATCGCCGGGTTCACCATCTTCCTCGGGCTCCCGTTCGCTCGGATGGAACGCGTCGGGCCGCGGGCGCGGGTGGGGCTGGCCATGTTCTCGGTGGGCATCCTGGCCTTCCTGTTCGTCGACGTCACGAGCCACGGGTTCGGCCTGGTGGAGGCGGCGGTCGAGAAGACCCGCGACGGCGGGGGCACCGGCCGCGCCCTCGGCTACACCGTGATGTTCACGGCCGGCCTGTTCCTGGGCATCGTCGGCCTCGCGCTCGTCGAGCGCCGCAGTCGCCGCCCGCCCGCGGCGATCCCGCCGCTCGCGGGGGGCGCCGTGGAGGTCCTGTCGGCCGACCAGGCCGCCGCCCTCGCAGCCTTCGAGGCCGCCTCCGCCCGCACCCACGCCCTGCGGACCGGCCTGGTGATCGCCGGTGCCATCGGGCTGCACAACTTCGCGGAGGGCCTGGCCATCGGCGTGTCGGCCCGGGCGGGGGAGATCGGACTGGCCACCGTCCTCATAGTCGGCTTCGCCGCCCACAACGCGACGGAGGGCTTCGGGATCATCGGTCCGCTCGGGTCGATCAAGCCCTCCTGGCGCTGGCTCGGCCTCGCCGGCCTGATCGGGGGCGCTCCGACGTTCGTCGGTTCGCTCGTGGGGTACCATGTGACGTCGGAGAGCCTCGAACTGGCGTTCTACGCGCTCGCCGGCGGCGCCCTGCTCTACGTCGTCGGGGAGATCTGGAACGGAGTCCGCAAACTCGGCCACCGCGAGCTGGCGATGTACATGCTCTTCGCGGGCCTCACGGCCGGGTTCCTCACCGATTTGATCGTGGTGGCCGGCGGAGCGTAGGCCGCCGGATGGGGACGAACGCCTCGATGGCCTCGCGGTGAAGTCGATCGCCTCGTCGGGCCCGGTGGGCCCTCCGCGGACGACCCACTATGCGAAGTTCGGGTACAGCGTCATCCCTCCGTCGACGAAGAGCGTGGTCCCGACGACGTAGTCGGCCTGCTCGGAGGCCAGCCACGCCACGGCCCGCGCGATGTCGGACACCTCGCCCCACCGGCCGTAGGGGATCTCGTCGACGACCTTCTGCTTGGCGGCGGGATCGGCCAGCACGTCGGCGTTGATCGGCGTGGCGATCGCGCCGGGAGCGACGGACGCGACCCGGATCCCGTGCGGTGCGAGCTCTCGGGCGATCGTCTGGGCGAAGAGCTTCATGCCGCCCTTCGAGGCGCAGTAGTGCGAGAAGCGCTCCCAGGGGATCACCTCGTGGACCGATGACATCATCAGGATGGCGCGCGGGGTGGCGGGGGACGGGTCCTCGCACATGATCCGCGCCGCCTCGCGTGAGCACAGGAACGCGCCGGTGAGGTTGACGTCGAGGACCCTGCGCCACTCGGCGAGCGGCATGTCCACGAGCTTGAAGGGCCTCTCGATGCCCGCGTTGTTGACCAGCAGGTCGAGCCCGCCCAGCACTTCCGCCGCCGTGGTGAAGCCGTCATGGACCGAGTGCTCGTCGGCGACGTCCATCTCCACCGGGACCGCCCGGCCGCCCGCCCTCTCGATGTCCGCGCAGATCCGGTCGGCGCTCTGGGCGTTCCCGTTGTAGTTGACCGCGACGGCGGCGCCGTGGGCGGCGAGCTCGTAGCACGTACCCTCGCCGATCCCCGAGCTGCCGCCGGTCACCAGAGCACGCCGGTCGGTGAGCAGCCGGGCCGGCTCGGGATGCAGTGAGAACGCCACTGCTCGGGGGTGTACCCGGAGCGCGCCGAACCATGTTCGGCCCGCGGGCGGCATGGGTAGCCCGACCCGTGTGATGAACCTGCTCGTGCTGGCCCCCGAACCCGTCGACGCCGGTACCGTCCGGCGCGCCCTGCCCGGACAGGACCTCGAGGACGCCAAGATCCTCTACGTCTCACCCGCGTTGAGTGGCTCGGCCGTGAAGTTCTGGACCTCGGACGCCGACGAGGCGATCGCCGATGCCCAGGGGCGGGCGGACCAGACCGAGGAGGCGCTGCGGTCCGAGGGGATGCAGGCAACGGGGGTGACGGGCGAGAGCGAGCCGCTGCTCGCGCTGCAGGACGCCCTGGCCACCTTCCAGGCCGATCACATCCTGATCTTCGTCCACACCGACGACGAGCAACGCTACCGCGAGGACGACGTCGTCGGCGAGGCCGAGCGCCGATTCGGCGTGCCGGTCACGGAGGAGCGGCTCTAACCCGTCGCGGCGCTCCTCCGGGCCTGTTGCTCCTTGGCGATCCGCCTGAACCGCTTGACCTTCGCCGCGTTGAGCCGCAGGCGGGACAGGAGCGAGCCCGGCGGCAGCTCGAAGCCGCCGACGAGCTTGTGGGGAACGAGCTTCCAGCCGTCGGCGTCCTCGACGAGGTCTCCCCTGACCTGGAAGTTGCGCTGCCAGGTGAACGCCGGATCGTGAGCGTGGACGGTGAGGCAGGCGAGCCCCGGCTGCCAGGGGACGCCGAGGCACTCGCCGTCGATGCGCACGACGCCCGCCCCGCGGTCGGGCCGCACCGGAACCCGGATCGCGAACGGAAAGCCGTCGGGGCTGACGAGCGCGACGACCGCTGTCGGGAACGCGGAACCGCCGATCTGGTCCATGCGCGGGTCCCAGGCGGGCGCGCCGCCCTCGGGAGCGGCGGGCGGTGCCTCGGGGAGCTCGTCGTGACCCGAACGCACCTCCTCGGCGTGCGCGCCGTAGAGCGTCGGTTCCCGGGTCATGTCGCCGTCCGGCCACACGTAGACGCGCTCCGGGCGGACGTGCACGTAGATGCGGTCGTAGTACCAGGCGAACATGCCGCGCAGGAACCGGGGGGGTTGGCCCTTCTGGGCGGCGGGCAGCTTGATCGCCCCCTCGCGCGCGTAGCGGTCGCGGTTGGCGGCCATGTCGCGGTCGTCGACCACGGCTGTCCCCTGCACGAGGACCGTCGGCGCCCGGGCCATGCCGCTGCCCGTCGGGTCGCTGAACAGCAACGCGACCTGGGGGTTGGCCGCAGCGTCGTGCGCCTTCTTGGGGTAGCCCAGCCCGGTCGTGACGTCGATGCAGCCCTGCGCGGCGTGGTGATAGGGCGTCACGGGCCAGGCTATGGGCTGGCCGTGTGAGTCGATCGTCACGTACTCCGTCGTGATGAAGCGGTCGAAGACCTCGCGGAGCTCGGCGGGAAGCGTGGCCGTCACGGCGAGGAAACCTACTCCTCGTAGCCGGGCTCGCCCGGGAGCACGACTCGCGCGGTCTCGCCGCTGACGACCACCTTGGGCAGGACCGGGACGACCTCGCGGCCGCGCGCGTAGTCCAGTAGCGCCGACGCGCTCTCGAAGGGCGCGAGCTGCTCGAGGTGCTTGATGGTCGGGAACACGAGCAGGATCTCCCCGCGCTCGTGCGCGGCGAGGGCGCCCGCGGGCGAGAACCAGCCGAGGTCGACGCACTCGCTGCCGTCGACCGCGGCCTCGACCCCGTCGGGAGCCCGCGCGAGGAAGAAGTGCGTGTCGAAGCGGGTCTGCACCTCGGCGGGGGTGATCCAGCGCGAGAACTTGATCAGGGCATCGGGATCGATGCCCTCGACGGCGGCCTCCTCGGCGAGCTCGCGGACGGCCGCGGCGCGGTGCGCCGCGTCGCCCTCTCCCTCGTGCGCATCGACCGCGCCGCCGGGGAAGACCCACACGCCACCCATGAAGCGCGCGTTGGGGTCACGCCGGACGAGCAGCAGCTCGAGGCTCTCCTCGCCGCCACGCAGCAGGATGACCGACGCGGCCTGGCGCGGGACGGCTGGTGCCCCGGCCGGATGCAGCTGCTCTCCGGGGCCCGGGCGGTCGACCTCCACGGCGGCAGCGTATCTTGCACATGGTGAGCACCGACACCGCCGTCATGCGCTGGATCTGTGAGTCCTGCGGCTTCATCTACGACCCCGCGGACGGGGACCCCGACGGGGGGATTCCGGCCGGCACGGCGTTCGAGGAGATCCCGGACACCTGGTTCTGTCCGGTGTGCGGCGCGCGCAAGCGCGACTTCGTCAAGTACGAGGGCTGACCTCAGGCAGCGAGCGGCAGGGCGGCCGCGCCCGTCGCGTCGGCGATCGCGGCCGCGGTGATCTCCACCAGCCTGCGCAGCTCGCCCGGCTCGATCGCCAGGGGTGGCATCAGGACCACGGTGTCGCCGAGCGGGCGGATGACCGCGCCGCGCCGGCGGGCGGCGAGCGTGACCTCGTGGCCCATGCGGGACTCGACGTCGAAGCCCGCGAGCTCGATCCCGACCATGAACCCGCGGCCGCGAACCTCGCCGACGGACGGCAGGGGCGCGATCAGCTCGTCCAGCGATCGCCACAACAGCTCGATCTTGGGCTGCAGTGCGTCGATCGTCCGTTCGGTCTCGAAGACCTCGAGCGTGGCGATGGCCGCGGCGCAGGCCAGCGGGTTGCCGGTGTAGGTGTGGCCGTGGAAGAAGGTCTTGAACTCGCCGAACTCGCCGAGAAAGCCCTCGTAGACCCGCTCGGTGGTCAGCGTGGCGGCCAGGGGCAGGTAGCCCCCGGTCAGCCCCTTCGCCACGGTCAGGAAGTCAGGGGTGACGCCCTCCTGCTCGCAGGCGAACATGGTGCCGGTGCGGCCGAACCCGGTGGCGACCTCGTCGCAGATGAGGAACAGGTCGTGCTCGTCGCACTCGTCGCGGACCGCGCGCAGGTAGCCGTCGGGCGCCACCCGGATGCCGGCGGCGCCCTGGATCAGCGGCTCGACGATCACGGCGGCGATGTCGTCGCGATGCTCGTCGAGGAGCGAGCGCAACCCGTCGATGTCACCCGGGGCGACGCAGTAGCCCTCGAACAGCAGCGGCCCGTACATGTGGTGGAAGAGGTCGATCCCGCCGACGCTCACCGAGCCGATGGTGTCGCCGTGGTAGCTGTCGCGGAGGTAGACGAAGCCCCGCCGGTCACGATCGCCCCGATGCTGTGCGTACTGAAATGCCATCTTCAGCGCGACCTCGCAGGCCGTCGAGCCGTTGTCGGAGTAGAAGACCCGGCTGAGGCCGGGCGGGGCGACGTCGAGCAGCCGCCGGCCGAGCTCCACCGCCGGTGCGTGCGACAGCCCGAGCATGGTCGTGTGAGCGACCCTGTCGAGCTGCTCGCGCACCGCCCGATCGATGTGCGGATGGCGGTGGCCGTGGATGTTGCACCACAGCGAGGAGACGCCGTCGATGTAGTGCCGCCCCTCCGTGTCGACGAGCGTCGTGCCCTGTGCCCGCTCGATCAGGATCGGCTCCTCGTCCTGCCAGCCCCGCATCTGGGTGAACGGGTGCCAGAGGACCGAACGGTCGAGTGCGCCAAGCTGTGCGGTGTCCATGGTGTCCGAAGCTATTGCCGAGGGAGGACGGAAACCGCCGCGCGGCGTCGCGCTGGTGGCGTTCGTGGTGGGCGCCGCATCGCTGGGTACCGAGATCGCGGCCGCCCGTCTGCTGGCCCCGTGGTTCGGTGCTTCGACGATCGTGTGGGCGAACACGATCGCGACGGTGCTCGTCGCCCTGTCCGCGGGCTACTGGCTCGGCGGGCGGATGGCCGACAGGGACCCGACGCTGCGCGGCCTCTGCCGGGTGGTGCTGCTCGCCGGGGTGCTGCTGGCGATCGTGCCGTTCGTCGCGGGTCCGTTCCTGCGGGTCTCCGCCGAGGCTCTGGACAAGGTGCAGGCGGGGGCGTTCGTGGGGTCGCTGGTGGGCGTCCTGGTGCTGATCGCCGCCCCGGTGCTCTTGCTCGGTGCCGTGGCGCCCTACGCGGTGCGGCTGAGCGTGACCGCGGTCGCGGAGGCGGGCCGTATCAGCGGGCGCCTTTACGCCATCTCGACGATGGGGTCGCTGGTCGGCGTCTTTCTCGCCGCTCTGCTGCTCGTGCCCTACCTGGGGACCCGCCGGACGTTCCTGGCCTTTGCCGTGGCGCTGGCGCTCGTTGCCCTGATCGGGCTGCGGCGGCGCGTGTTCGCGGCGGCTCCGGTGGCCGTCGCCCTGCTCATGGCCGTTCCCACCGGCGCGGTCAAGGCACAGAGCGGCGTGCGGATCGTGCAGGAGGCAGAGACCGAATATCAGTACGCGCGCGTCGAGCGATCGGCCGACGGCACCCTGAGCCTGGCGCTCAACGAGGGTTTGGCGGTGCACTCGCTGCGCCGCCCGGGCTCCTACCTGACGGGGGACTACTGGGACGACATGCTCGTTTTGCCCTGGGCCACACGGACGACGCCGCCGAAGCGCGTGGCGATCCTCGGCAACGCGGCGGGCACGACGGCACGCGCCTTCGGCCACTACTTCCCGGGCACCGACGTCGACGCCGTCGAGATCGACCCTGTGCTCACCGACATCGGGCGCCGGCGCTTCGGGCTGGCGGGAGCGCACCTGCACGTCCACACCGCCGATGCGCGCCCCTTCCTGCGTCGCTCGTCCGGTGGGTACGACGCGATCCTGGTCGACGCCTACCGCCAGCCCTACATCCCCTTCTACCTGGCCACGCGAGAGTTCTTCACCCTGGTCTCCCAGCGGCTGGCTCGGGGCGGGTCGGTCATCGTCAACGTCGGCCATCCGGAAGGCTCGGACCGGCTCGAGAAGGTGCTGACCGCGACCATGCGTGCCGCGTTTCCCTACGTTGCCCGCGTGCCGACGCAGCCCACCAACACCATGCTCATCGGCAGTTCCGTCGAGCCCGGGCCGGCCGGGCTCGCGAGCTTCGCCCTGCCCGTCGACCTACGGCCCGTGGCCCGCCGGGCCGGCGGACTGCTGGGTCCGGGCCTGAGGGGCGGCGACGTCTACACGGATGACCGCGCGCCGGTCGAGTGGCTCATCGACGCGTCGATCCTCCGGGTGGCTGCCGAGGGCGGGCGCTGATCGCGACGCGCGCCGCCGGTCGCGACGGCGGGCGCCGTCCTGGATAGAGGTCCTCCTGCGACACCAGGACAGGACGCGAGGTCGCGAGCATGGGAGTCAGGGCTCGCGATGGATGGGAGTCACGGCCTCGGAGGCCCGAGCCAGTCGCGCACCGGAAGGGCCGCCACATCCTCGTCCCGGCGCAGCACGTGAACGGTCACGCTCCCGGACAGCGTCTCGCGGTTCGAGCGTTCGAGCACCGTCGGCTCGGCCGGCCATGGCGTTAGCACCACCGCGCGTACGTCGAGATCGGCGGCCCGGGCCGCTTCGAGGGTCAGCAGCGTGTGGTTCAGGGTCCCGAGGCCGGGCCGGGCGGCGATCACGATCGGCAGGCCGAGCGCGACGGCCAGGTCGCGGACGGAGAAGTCGTTGGCCAGTGGGACCAGCAGTCCGCCCACGCCCTCGACCACGACCGCGTCGTTGCCCTCGGCGGCGCGCCGCGCGGCGCCGATCAGCGCGGCGGGCTCCAGTGGCGCGCCGGCCATCTCGGCGGCGAGGTGCGGGGAGACCGCGGGACCGAAGGTGGCTGCGGTCACCGCGCCGAGCAGGTCGTGGTCGTGGGGGCCCGGCTCCTGCAGGCCGGTGACGACCGGCTTGGCCACCCCGACGGTCGTGCCCTGGGCCCGCAGCGCGGCGGCGATGGCCGCGGTCAGGTATGTCTTGCCGACGCCCGTGTCGGTGGCGGTGACGAAGACGCCGTGCAACGACTACGCCGCGCGGGCGATCTCGGCCTCGCCGTCGAAGAACGCCGGAGCCACCGGGCGGCCGGTGTGCGCATGTTCCTGGGCAGCCGCGATCGGCACGCCCGCGGCCGGGCGGAACCCGCATTGCAGCGCGGCGCGGCCCAGCGCCTGCGCGGCCTCGCGCAGCTCGGCCTTCGTGTGTGACGCCATGACCGCCAGGCGCAGGCGCGACGTGCCGGCGGGGACCGTCGGGGGCCGGATCGCTTGGGCGAAGACGCCCCGCTCGAGGCCCGCCTCGCAGATGGAGATGGCCAACCCCGCGTCGCCCACGATGAGCGGGATGATGTGCGTGGTGGACCCCGCGACCTCGAAGCCCTCGCGGGCCAGCTCGTCGCGCAGCACGTCGGCGTTGGCCTGCAGCTTCTCGACGCGTCGTGGCTGCTCGACGAGCAGTTCGAGCGCCGCGAGCGCTCCGGCGACGGCGGGCGGCGGCGGCGCGGTGGAGAAGATCAGCGAGCGGGCGCTGTTGATCAAGAACTGCGCCATGTCCGCCGAGCAGGCGGCATAGGCGCCGTAGGCCCCGAGGGCCTTGCCGAGGGTGCCGACCACGACGTCCACCTCGCCCTCGAGACCCGCCTCGGCCACCGCACCCCGGCCGTCGGGCCCCACGCAACCCGTCCCGTGGGCCTCGTCGACGACCACGCGGCAGTCATAGCGGCGGGCGAGCTCGACGATTCCGGCCAGCGGCGCGACGTCGCCGTCCATCGAGAAGACCGAGTCGGTGACGATGACCGACGCCCGCCCCCCGGCCTCGCGGAGCAGATGCTGGAGGTGCTCGAGGTCGCAATGGTCATACACCGCGGTGTCGGCGCGGGCCAGTCGACAGCCGTCGATGATCGACGCGTGGTTGAGCTCGTCGGAGAGAACGACCGGGTGGGGCGCCCCCAGGCTCGCCAGCGCGCCGATGACGCCGAGGTTGGCGAGGTATCCCGAGCCGAAGAGCAGCGCCGCCTCGGTCCGCTCGAACGCTGCGAGGCGGTCCTCGAGACGCCGGTGGATCGTCATCGTCCCGCTCACCAGGCGCGACCCCCCGGCCCCGACCCCCCAGCGCATCGCGGCATCGGCCGCGGCCTCGCGCACCCGCGGGTGGTCGGCGAGCCCGAGGTAGTTGTTCGAACAGAGCAGCAGGACGGGCTTGCCGTCGAGAACGACGCGCGGTCCCTGTGGGCCGCTGACCAAGCGAGTGCGCCGGAAGAGGTCGGTCTCGCGGAGATCGGCCAGACGGGCCTCGACATCGGTCATGCCGCGTCCTCGGCCGGCCAGTGGTTCTCGGCCCCGTCGGGCCGTGGTGGCACCACGGCCTTCTTGGCGAAGCGCAACTGCGTCGAGGGATCCCACATGCGGACGTGCAGGTCGATCGGCGTCTCGACCTCGGGTTCGGGCTCGGCTGTCTCGCCCGGTGTTTCGCCCTCCAGCCAGCCCGACCGGTTGTCGGGCCGCGGGTTTGCCCCGTTGTCGGGCTGCCGCGCGACGTTGAGCCCGTGCTCGGTGAACATCGCGCGGTCCTCCTCCGGGGTCGAGCCGAGCGTGGTGAGGAAGTTGCCCATCATCACCCCGTTGAGTCCGGCCTTGACGGCGAGCGTCTGGAGCTCGCCGATGTTCTCCACGCGCCCCCCGCAGAGACGGAAGAGCGCATCGGGCAGGATGAGCCGGAAGATCGCGATCCATTTGACCGCCTCGGCCGGATCCATGTGCTCACGGTGACCGAACTTCGTGCCCGGTCGCGGGTTGAGCAGGTTGATCGGCACCGACGTCGGGTTGATCTTCGCGAGCTCGAAGGCCATCTCGACGCGCTGCTCCTCGGATTCCCCGAGGTTGAGGATGCCTCCGACGCAGGTCTCGAGGCCCGCCTCGCGGACCGCGTCGATCGTGCGCAGCCGGCCCTCGTAGCGGACGGTCGAGGACACCTCGGGGTAGTAGGACTCCGCGGTCTCGACGTTGTGGTGCACCCGTTGGATGCCCGCGTCCCTGAGCTCCTTGGCCCGCGCGACGCTCATGTGCCCGACGGAGGCGCAGCGCTTGAGGTTGGTGTGCTCGGCGACGAGGCGGGCTCCGTCGAGGATCTTCTGGAAGTCGCGCTTGGAGAGGCCCTGTCCCTGGGTGACCATGCAGAAGCGGTGGGCGCCTGCCGCCTCGGCCGCCCGCGCGTGCTCGAGGATCTGCTCGGGTTCCATCATCGCGTGCATGGGCGTCTCGGCCTCCGCGAAGCGCGACTGGGCGCAGAACCCACAGTCCTCGGCGCAGCCCCCGGACTTCGCGTTGACCAGCGAGCACATGTCGGTCGAGTCGCCGAACCGCTCCACGCGAGCGCGCCACGCGCGCTCGATCAGGGCCTCGATCTCGACTGGTTCGGTGAGCTGCCCGAGGGCGATGGCCTCCTCGGGGGAGATGAGTGGCGGCATGGCGGCAAGGTAAGGACGCGCCCGGACGCCTTGGCCGGCGTGCACGACCCGAGGCCGTCGCCGTTCGCGTCGAAACGGCCACTAGGTGGGATGAGAATCACCAGAACTGGGGATTTTGCGATCGAGCGAGATCGTCCATGCTCTGCGGGGTCGGATGTCCCCGCTTCGATCCTGTCGTCCCCATGGAAGGTGCCCCCATAACAGTTCTCCTCTGCGATGACCTCCAGGCGTTCCGCACGCTGTTGCGCCACGCGCTCGACGGGGAGGACGGCATCGAGGTGGTGGGCGAGGCGTCCGACGGCAACGAGGGCGTGCGCCAGGCCGGCGAGCTGCAGCCCGACGTCGTGCTTCTCGACCTGTCGATGCCCGAGTGCGACGGCCTTGAGGCGATTCCGGCCATCGTGGACAACGCCCCTCGTACGCAGATCGTCGCCCTCTCGGGCTTCACCGCCGATCGCATGGCCGAGCCGGTCCTTGCGCGCGGCGCGACGGCGTACCTCGAGAAGGGCGTCGCCCTCTCCGAGATCGTCGCCGTGATTCGCCGCGTGGGCGCGGCCGCCGGGTAGCCGGCGCTCTCAGCTCATCTCCACCACGAGCGGCGCGTGGTCTGACGGCTTCGTACCCTTGCGGTACTCGCGCGCGATCGTGCAATCGCCGAGCCGGGGCGCGAGCTCGGCGCGGATCAGCGCCAGGTCGATGCGCAGGCCGAGCCCACGGTGGAAATGGCCCTGCCGGTAGTCCCACCAGGTGAACTGCTGCTCGTCCGGATGCACATGCGCGTAGGCGTCGACGAAGCCCCGCTCGAGGATCGCCCGCACCCGTGAGCGTTCCTCCGGCGACACGTGGGTGGAGCCGGCGAAGGCCGCGGGGTCATAGACGTCGAGGTCCGTCGGCGCGACGTTGAAGTCGCCGAGAATCGCGTCGAGTTGCGGCGCGCGGGCCGCGATCGCATCGAGGAAGGCGAGCTTCTCGTCGAACGTCGGCGTGCCGATCGCCCGGCCGTTGGTGACATAGGCGCTGGCGACGCGCAGGCCGGCCGCGGTCGCCTCGCACCAGCGCGCCTCACCCGGGACGCGCTCTCCCGGCAGGCCGCGCCGGCCTCCCTCGAGCGCCACGCCGTCACGCGCGAGGACGGCCACCCCGGCCCAGCGCCCGGCGCTGTGGTGGTGTGCTGTGTAACCGGCCTCTCGGAGTTGCTCGGTGGGAAACGCGGACGGCTCGGTCTTGGTCTCCTGCAGGCAGACCACGTCGGGGGCGTGTTCGGCGAGCAGCTCGAGGACGCGGGGCAGCCGCATCCTGAGGGAGTTGACGTTCCAGGTGACCAGCTTCACGCCGGCGACGATACGGCGCGCGGGAATACGCGCGGGCTATTCGAGCACGACGAGGACGTCGCCCTCGTTGACGGCCTGGCCCTCCTCGCAGCGGATCTCCTTGACGGTGCCCTCGCCCTCGGCCTCGACGGGCATCTCCATCTTCATCGACTCGAGGGTGGCCACGGTGTCGCCCTCGACGACCTTGTCGCCGACCTGGCATTCGATCTTCCAGACGGTTCCCGTGATGTGGGCTTCGATGTCGGTCATGGTGCGCGGAAGCTAACGCACGCGACGGATACGTTTCCCTCTCGTGATCCTCGCCATGGACCAGGGCACCACGGGCACCACGTGCCTCGTCTTCGACGCGGACGCGCGGCTCGTGGGCCGCGCCTATCGGGAGTTCGGTCAGCACTTCCCGCGGCCGGGCTGGGTCGAGCACGACGCCGCCGAGATCTGGGACGTGACGCAGGCGGTGGCCCGCGAGGCACTCGACGACGCCGGCGTGAGCAAGGGCGAGCTCGTCGCCGTCGGCATCACCAACCAGCGCGAGACCGTGTGCGTGTGGGATCCAGCGAGCGGCGAGCCCCTGCACCGTGCGCTGGTCTGGCAGGACCGCCGCACCGCGGCGCGCTGCGACGAGCTGCGCGAGGCCGGCCACGAGCCCCTGGTGCGCAACCGGACGGGTCTGGTCCTCGACCCGTACTTCTCCGGAACGAAGATCGCGTGGCTGCTCGAGAACGTGGAGGGGTTGCGCGATCGCGCCGAGGGTGGGCGAGCGTTGTTCGGCACGATCGACAGCTGGCTCATCCACAAGCTCACGGGCGAGCACCTGACCGACGCCTCCAACGCATCGAGGACGATGCTCTACGACAT
>JBBPZE010000053.1:0-7461 GCA_038199185.1 Solirubrobacterales bacterium | reverse complement strand
CGGGCGCGCTCGCCGGGCGCGACCAATGCCCGGCGATTCCGTACACCCCGGGCGAGTACGCGGCCGAGGCGCGCCGGATCGTCGACGAGGGCGGCGTGCACATCCACATCCACGCGCGCCGGCCCGACGGGACGCCGAGCTACGAGGTCGAGGACTTCCGGGGGATCCACGACGCGATCCGCGGCGAGGTGGGCCAGGACGCGATCCTCAACTTCTCGACGGGCGCGATGGGCGTCGACGTCGAGAAGCGGATCGAGTACCTGCGGGCGGTGCCGCCCGAGGTGGCCGCTCTGAACATGGGCTCGATGAACTACGCGAAGTACTCGAGCCGCCGCAAGGACTTCGTCTTCGCCGCGGTGTTCGCGAACCCGTTCAGCGAGATCATCGAGTTGCTCGGCGTGATGCGCGAGCTCGACATCAAGCCCGAGCACGAGTGCTTCGACCTCGGCCACATCGGCTCGCTGGCGCCCCTGATCGACATGGGGCTGCTCGAGGGGCCGCTGCACGTCGACTTCGTGATGGGGGTCACCGGGGGGATCCCGCCCACGGCTCGCAACCTGGCCGCGATGGCCGACAACCTGGCGGAGGTGGTGGCCGGCCCCCACCACTGGGGCGTGATCGGCATCTCGCGCGTCCAGTGGACGCTCGTCGCCGCCGCGCTCGCGCTCGGTGGCTCCGTGCGCGTCGGCCTGGAGGACAACTTCTACCTGCCCGACGGCGAGGTCGCGGCATCCAATGGCCAGCTCGTCGCCAAGGCGCGCCAGATGACGCAGGACGCCGGCCGCCGCCCGGCGACGGTCGACGAGGCGCGAACCCTTCTCGGCATCGCCCGGCCCGGGATCTCGCGGCGTGACCTCCTCACGGGGGACGTTCCGTGAGCCTCCCGCTGGAGGGTGTGCGCGTGCTCGACCTCTCACGGCTGCTGCCCGGCGGGTTCTGCTCGCTGCTGCTGGCCGACTTCGGGGCCGACGTCGTCAAGGTCGAGGACACGGGCATGGGCGACTACGTGCGCTGGTCGCCGCCGTTTTACGACGGCGCCGAGGACACCGCCAAGGGCGCTCTGTTCCTCGCGCTCAACCGCAACAAGCGCTCGATCCGTATCGATCTCAAGAACGAGCGGGGCCGTGACGTCCTTCTGCGCC
This sequence comes from Solirubrobacterales bacterium, assembly GCA_038199185.1. Taxonomy (GTDB): domain Bacteria; phylum Actinomycetota; class Thermoleophilia; order Solirubrobacterales; family Solirubrobacteraceae; genus BP-464. The sequence continues at coordinate 6,319 of JBBPZE010000053.1, read as the reverse complement.
TGGCGCGGGACGCCGACGTGCTGCTCGAGTCGTTCCGACCCGGGGTGCTCGAGCGTCTCGGCGTCGGCTACGAGATCCTGCTGCAGGCCAACCCCGGGCTGGTCATCTGCCCCATCACCGGCTACGGCCAGGACGGGCCATACCGGGACCGCCCCGGTCACGACATGAACTACCTCGGGCTGATCGGCCTGCTCGGCCTGCAGGGCGAGGGCCCCGACAGCGCTCCGGTCCAGGGCGCCGGGCAGGTCGCGGACCTCGGCGGCGGCGCGCTGATGGCCGCGTTCGGCATCCTCGCAGCGTTGCATCACCGGGATTCCACGGGGGAGGGGCAGGTCGTCGACGTCTCGATGGCCGACGGCGCGCTGAGCTGGATGGCGATGGCCGCCGCGCGGGTGCTGGCGGGGGACGGCTCACCCGCCCGCGGTCGTGATGTCCTCGGCGGCGGGGTCGTCTGCTACCGGCCCTACGAATGCGCGGACGGTTGGGTGACGCTGGGCGCCCTGGAGCCGAAGTTCTTCCGCGCCTGGTGCGAGGGCGTCGGCCGCGAGGACCTCATCGAGAAGCAGTTCGAGCCACCGGGATCGGAGGCGCACGCCGAGATCGAAAGGGTCTTCGCGCAGCGCACGCGCGCCGGGTGGCAGGAGTTCGCGTCGGAGTTCGACTGCTGCCTCGAGCCCGTGCTCGACCTCGGCGAGGCGCTCGACTCCGAGCTCGTGCGGGCTCGGGAGATGGTCGTCGAGATCGACCAGCCGGGGGCCGGCTCACCCGTTCGGCTCCTGGGCGTGCCGATCAAGATGAGCGCCACGCCCGGCGACCCCCGACGACGGCCCGGCCCCACGCTCGGCGAGCACACCGCCGAGGTGCTCAGGGAGGGGGGCTTCTCCGAGGAGGAGATACGCGGGCTCGAAAAATCGGGCGCCGTCGGCGGCCGGTCGGGGGAGGCACGTGGCAGCTTCCTCCCCTGAGAGCGGCCGCGGCGACGGCCTGCTGAAGATCTCTCAGCTCGCTGAGCGCAGCGGGGTCTCGGCCGGCACGATCAAGCACTACCTACGCGAGGGCCTGCTCGGCGGCGCCGTCGTCAGGACCTCGCGCAACATGGCCTGGTACCCGCCGGAGTTCGTCGAGCGGATCAGGCTCATCAAGCGGTTGCAGGAGGAGCGGTTCATGCCGTTGCGGGCCATCCGGGAGGTGCTCGAGGCCGACCCGGAGCGCGCTGCTCGCCTCGTCGAGCTCGAGGACCGGATCCTCGAGCGCGCGCTCAACGGCCGCGAGCAGGAGCGGGTGTCGGCGGCGGAGGTCCGGCGCCGTTACGAGGTTCCGGGGAACGTCCTGCACCGGCTCGCCGAGCTCGGCGTGCTGACGCCGGGCGCCCGCGGCTACGACGCCGACGACGTGGCGATCATCGCCGCCATCAGCCGTTTCCGGGCGGCCGGATTCGACGAGGCGCTGGGCTTCACGGTCTTCGACACGCTTCGCTATCGCGAGGCGCTGGAGCCGCTCGTGGGGGAGGAGGTTCGCGTGCTGCTCGACCGGATGGCCGGCGAGGTCGAGCCCGAGCGCGCGGCGGAGATCATCGCCTCGGGTGCCGAGCCGCTGCGCGACCTGATCGGCGCGATGCATTCCAAGCTGCTGCTGGCCGAGCTCGGCCGCCACCGCTCCAAGTAGACGTCGCGCCGGGCACACCTCGCGCTGGACACCTCGGCTCCGAGGCGTCACACTCCCAGCGGAATGGGACCGGCGAGCGGGATGCTTCGCGGTACCCGCCGGCGAGGGAGCGCCGCCGGCGTCGTTGCCGTGCTCGTGATTGCCACGGTGCCCGTTTCCAGCCACGCCGGCCAGGGCGGCGCCCACGCGCCTGCGAGCCCACCGGCGCACGACTCGAGTCCGGCACCCCAGGGCGACCCGGCGAACGCCAGACCGCCGCAGCCCGCCCACGCGAAGCCCGGCGAGCACCGGGGGCGTGCGGGACCCGGATCCCTCGCCGCGCGCAGCCCGAGAGCGAACGGCCCCGCGCCCGCCGCCGGCAAGCGGGCCGTGTCCGACCATCACCACGCTGGGACCTCGCACGCCCCCAGGCACGGCGCCGCGGTCGCGCGCGCGACGCGCAAGCCCGTGAACGTCTCGCTCCCACGGGCCTCGGCCGGCGCCAGGGCCGCGGCGGCCTCCTCCACGACCCGTCACGTTCAGGCTCCCGTTCAGGCTCCCCCGGCCGCAACCCGTCACGTTCAGGCTCCCGTTCAGGCTCCCCCGGCCGCAACTCGCGGATCGCTCCGCGCGCTCGGCGCAAGCCCGGCCGCTGCCGCGGCCGTCCTTTCGCCCGCTGCCGGAACGGGCACGAAGGCCGGCGCCCCCGCCCGTGCTCGTTCGCGGCGGGCCAGGGCGAAGGCCCCGCACCGGATACGGCGCATCGCCGCGGCGCTGCGGGGATTCCCCGCAACGCCCGTGCTCGCCGTCCCCGGCGCCGGCTCGGCGACGGGTGCGGCCGGCTTGGCACCCGGTGCGGCGGGCACGAGTGCGGCGCGGCCGTCCGGGCATCCGGCCGACGCGCGACCGCGTGCCCACGCAGGCGCCGTGGGTGTCCCGCTCGTGCTGCAGACCCTCGGGCGCACGATCGCGGTGATCCCTCGCGCGGTGTGGCTGGCGATCGGCGGCCTCGCCCTGCTGGTGCTGGCGATGACGGGCCTCGCCTTCGCCCGGCACCGGCGCGCGCGTGACCTCGCTCGCGCGCGGGACTCCCTGCTGGCCGATCTCGAGGCCCTCGAGGGCGCCGTCCTCCCCGCACTCCCCGAGACCCTCGGTGGACTGGCGCTCAGCCTCTCGAACGTCCCGGCCGCCGGGCCGAGCGCCGGCCGGGACTTCCACGACGCCTTCTCTCTCTCCCACGACCGGGTGGCGGTCCTCGTCGGCGACGTCTCGGGGAATGCCACCCGGGCGCTCGCCGACGCGCAGCTGGTGCGCCATGCCATCCGCGCTTACCTCGAGGCGGGGCTCGAACCGCGCGCCGCGCTGGCCATGACCGGTGCGGTCGTCGACGAGCGCGACGAGCCGCTGTTCGCGAGCGTTCTTGTCGCCGTCCACGACCGGGGCTACGGCACGCTGACCTTCGCGTCGGCCGGCCACGAGCCTCCCGTCGTCCTCAGCGAACACGGCGCCGGGCTGCCGCCCGTGACGGGCTGGTCACCGCCGCTCGGCGCCGGGCTGGAGACCGGACGGCGCCAGACGTCGATCCCCTTTCCCGAGGGCTCCGCGGTGTGCCTGATGACCGACGGCGTCACCGAGGCCCGCAGCGACGGCGAGCGCCTGGGCGTGTCGCGCGTCATCAGGTGGCTCTCGGTGCTCGGGCCGGGCGCCACGTCCTCTGGTGTCGTCGATCGCCTGCAGGCCGAGGCCGAGACGACGCGGGACGACGTCACGGTCTGCATGCTACGTGCGCTGACCCCGGTGGCGAAGGGCACGCCGCGCGTCGAGGAGGCCGTGGTGGAGGCCGGCGACCCGACCTACCTCGTCCGCTTCCTGCGCGACTGCGGGCTGCCTCTCGCCGACGCCGAGGAGGCCGGCCAGGTGCTGGCCGGATCCCCACATGGCGTCAGGATGATCGCCAGCGTCGAGATCCGCGGTGGCCGCGCGGTGGTCGAGCTCGCGCCGCTGCGCAGCAGCACGCACTCACAGCTCGTCGGCTAGCGGCGTGAGCGCCGGCGAGCAGGGCCTCTCCCTCGCCCACAGACATCAGCGCCCGCGCCGGTCCGGCCGGTATCTTGACTGACCGGTCGATCAAGGGAGAGAGAATGGCCGCCGTCTCGAAGGGCGACCGCCGTCGGCAGATCCTCGACGCCGCAGTTCGTGTCTTCGCCGAAACGGGCTTCACCCAGTGCCGCGTCTCGGACATCGCCGAGGAGGCCGGTGTCGCCTACGGGCTCGTCTACCACTACTTCGGATCCAAGGACGAGGTGCTCGACACGCTCTTCCTCGAACGCTGGGACGTGATGGTCGCGCTCATCGGCGACATCGACCGGCGGGAGATCCCGGCCCGGGACAAGCTCTACGCGATCGCCTCGTTCATCATCGACTCCTACCGCCACGATCCGCACCTGATGAAGGTGATCATCGTCGAGGTCACCCGGGCCGCGAACTCGTTCGGCCAGACGCATCTCGACGTGATTCGCCAGGCCTACGGGCGGATCGCCGACATCGTGGCCTCCGGGCAGGCCGCGGGCGAGTTCAAGGACGACGTCACCCCGCAGTTCGCGGCGCTGGCGTTCTACGGGGCCATCGAGCAGGTCCTCACGGGCTGGATCTTCGAGTTCCTGCCGCGCGGCGAGGCCGAATACGAGCAGGCCAAGACGTTCGTGGTCGAGACCATCTGCGGTGGCCTCGATGCAGCGGCGCCCTCCACTCGCTAGGTTTCGCGCTCGATGGACAGCGACATCGTCAAACGCTTGGCCTGGTCGGCGATGCTCGCCGGCGTGGGGGCGATCGCCACCATCATGACCACCAGGATCGCCGCGGTCGTTTACCGTCGCGTGTTCAGGGAAGACCCGCCGGAGTGAGCGGAGACGTCCACACGCCGACCAACGCCGGCCCCGAGCCCTCGGCCTTCGGGACGAGCGCCGGCGCCGCGGGTATCGACGCCGGCCCCCACGACAAGCCCGAGCTGCAGCTCGGCGCCGCCTTCGCCGGCGGCCTCCTGACGGCCCTCGTCCTCAAGCGCCTTGTCCGCGACTGACGACCACAACTCCGCTCAGGGGATCGCCGAGGCGGTCAACGAGATCTCCGAGCGCGCCTCGCTGCTCGTCCGCGAGGAGATCGAGCTGGCCAAGGCCGAGGTCTCCGAGAAGGTCTCACGGCTGGTCAAGGGCGCCGTGGTCGGCGCTGCCGCCGCCGTGTTCGCCCTCTTCGGCATCGTCCTGCTGTTCAACGGGCTCGCGTGGCTGGCCTGGTGGGCCCTGCCCGTGGCCAGCGACCAGATCTTCTGGGGCTTCTTCGTGGTGGCCGCGATCCTGTTCATCCTGGGCGGATTCGCGGCCATGCTGGCCGCCAAGCTCTTCAAGAAGGGGTCTCCGCCGGTGCCGCAGATGGCGATCGACGAGGCCAAGAAGACCCGACAGGAGCTCTCGTCCTGAGCCCCGCTCGCGATCCCGAGGAGATCCGGCAGTCGATCGAGGCCAACCGCCAGGAGCTCGTGGGAGCCGTCGGCCGGCTTCGGGGAGAGGTCACGATCGCCGCCGACTGGCGCCGCCACATCCGCCGCCATCAGCGAGAGTTCATGATCGGCGCGGCCGTCGCCGGCTTCGTCCTCGGCGGCGGATTTGCCGCGTTCGGCCGCCGGCGCTAGCCGTCGGTCCACGGCGGATCGATCCCCGACTGGCGGGCTAAACGGACTGCAGTGATGCGTGGTGGTCGAAGTGGTTCGGCTTCCACCTGAGCGGCTCCAGCGCAAGGCTTCGGACGGGTTCCGCCACGACGCGGATCCCCAGGCCAACCTCACCGAGCAGCCGGCCACGACCCGGCCGCGGCGAGCCGACCGCTGCTCGAGGACGTCCTCGCCGACCCGCCGGTCGCCACGACGCGGTCCTGCCCGTAGCCGGGTGTCGACGGGCTCGGGCTGCTGGCCTGCAGCGAGCGCCTCGCCGCCGCGGTGACCGGCGGCCAGAACGAAGCGGGTTCGGAGTGGGCGCCGCGCGAGGTGGTCGAGGCCGTGGGCGGTGGGTTCGATGCGTTTTAGGAGTGAGGCCATGCCGGCGCTCGCTAATGGCCGTCGGGGTGGCGCGGGGGGCGCCCGACGTGCATCGTGTCGATGATGCTGCCATCCGGGCGTCGCAGGTTCGCGACATGCGATGTGTCGTTCCAGACGGGCGCCGGGAGGCCGGCGAACAGGATCCGGTCGCCGGAGGGCGTGCGCTCGCTACTGCCCGTGGCGCTGAAGACGTAGGCGCTGCGGCCGGCTGCGAGTTCGAGCGCGCTGTCGCCGGGGCCCGGCGGAAATGAGTAGACGTGCTCGTGCTGCTGTCCGGAGCAAACGGTCAACTCGAGCCCGGTCACGGGCACAGGCGCGGCACCGTCGTTGACGATCTCGACGTGCTCGCCGCGGGAATCAGATCCGCGCTGCACGATCGCGCAGATATGCAGGCCCATGCCCACGCCGCGCTCGTGCTGAGCGTGCAGGGGAACGTCGGACCCAAGCCAGTTCTCGGCCACCGACGCAGAGTAGACCGTGCCCCTGCATTGAACCCACGAATCATCACAGGAGACGCGCCACGTTGCCAGACGTTCTCTGGCGACGGGTCATGGACCGACGGCGACCTCCGACCGTCACGCGGCG
>JBBPZE010000052.1:0-56144 GCA_038199185.1 Solirubrobacterales bacterium | reverse complement strand
GGCCAGGGTCGTCGCCGCGCGCCACGACCCGGACGGCCCGCAACGACTGACCGCGGTGCCCACCGTGCTCACCAGCGGCGACGCCTTCAACGTCGTGCCGGCGAGCGGCCGGCTGACGTGCGACCTGCGCGCCGACGCCGAACGGCCTTTCGAGGACGTGCTCGCCGCGATCCCGCCCGACGTGGGCGGAGTGCGCCTCGACGCCTCGATGCTGCGCGTATGGCCCGGGATGGACGCGCGCGAATCGGCGGCCCCTGTCCTGGCCACCGCCTCCCGGGCCCTCGGTCGGCCGATCCGGGCCGGCGCCCGCGGGGGCGCCTCGGACGCGAGCCACCTCGCCGCCAGCATCCCGGTCACCGTCGACGGCCTGGGACCGCGGGGTGGCGACGCCCATCACCCGGACGAGTACGTCCTGCGCAGCTCGCTCCGCCCCCGGGCGGAGGTCGCACTGGCCGTCGCCGCGGCCGCCGTTCAGGGCGCCGGGGCGCCCAGCGGCTGACCGCCGCAGGGTTGACACCGAAACCTCGGGCCGCTTCACGCGTTGGAGAGGCCGTAACCAGCCGAGTCCCGTTGAAGCCATTCAGCGGGAGCGGGGGACCCAATCGATCCGGGCGGTCCGGATCCGGGGCGAATCGTCGCCGTACGGCGATGTAGCGCTGTCCTTTCTGCGCGAGCCCGTCAGCTCACCCCGTAGGCACCGGAGAGGAAGGAAGGATCCGTTGTCAACACATAGCCGTCTCGCCTCCGCACTGTGTGCGGTGGGCATGCTGGTGCCCGCAGCGCACGCGCTCGCCGATACGGGGGGAGCGACGTTCTCCGCCCCTGCCGCCAAGCAGCAGACCACCCGGAAGGCCGCCCGGCATCCCGTGCGCGGTGCCCGGAACCTGGGTGATCGCGTTCCCGTCCGCCTGGGGATGCGCGGCCACGACGTCAAGGTCCTTCAGGACCTCATCCGCCGAGCGGGTGTGGCGGTGGCCTCCGACGGCTCGTTCGGCCGGGAGACCGGGGCGGCGCTGCGGCGCTTCGAGCGCCGGGCGCGGCTGCCGGTCGACGGCGTGCTCGACCGGCGCGACATCGCCGCGCTGCGGCGGATCATCGCCCAGGGGGGCTTTCCACCGCCGCCCGCGCCGCCGGAGCTCCCGGCCGGATCGCGGGCCCGCGTCGACGCCGACGGTCTGGCCGCCGCGCCTGCCGACGCCCCCCAGCCCGTCAAGGACATCATCGCCGCCGGCAACCGCATCGCCCGGGCGCCCTACGTCTACGGTGGCGGGCATGGCCGGTGGAAGGACCGCGGCTACGACTGCTCGGGCTCGCTGTCCTACGCCCTGCACGGGGCGGGACTCATGAAGGCCTCGCGCGACTCGACGGGCTTCGAGCGCTACGGCGTGAAGGGCTACGGCAGGTGGGTCACGATCTACGCCAACGGCGGGCACGCGTGGATGATGGTCGCCGGGTTGCGGTTCGACACGGGCGGCCAGTCGAGGACCGGCAGCCGCTGGCAGGCGGCTCGGCGCTCGATCGGCGGCTACGTCGTCCGGCACCCGACGGGCCTGTAGCCCGCAGTTCCGTCGCACGGCCGCCGCTAGGGTGCCCGCGGATGGCCGGCCAGAACCCCCGCAAGCCGCGCACCTCCGACGAGGAGATCATCGGAGCGGAGACCCGGTTGGTCGAGGCGGTCCTCGCCGACGACCAGCGGCTGCGGCGGATCCGCGACGAGCTCGACCATGCCTTCACGGTCATGTCGGAGGTGGGCCCCGCGGTGTCGGTGTTCGGCTCGGCCCGCACGGCGCCGGGCAGCGCCCACTACGAGCTGGCCCGCGATGTCGGCCGCTGCCTGGGCACGCGCGGGCTGTCGGTCATCACCGGTGGCGGCCCCGGCTGCATGGAGGCTGCCAACCGCGGCGCCCGCGACGCCGGCGTGCTCTCGGTGGGGCTGAACATCGAGCTCCCGTTCGAGCAGGCTCCCAACCCTTATCTCGACGTGTCGCTGGACTTCCACTACTTCTTCACCCGCAAGCTCATCTTCGTGCGCTACGCGAGCGGCTTCGTCGTCGCGCCCGGCGGCTTCGGCACGCTCGACGAGCTCTTCGAGGCCCTGGTGCTGGTCCAGACCCAGAAGATCCGCCGCTTCCCGGTGGTGCTCGTCGGCAGCGGGTTCTGGGGGCCGATGGCCGATTGGATCCGCGATCGCCTGGTGGGCGAGGGGATGATCGCGCCGGAGGACGTCGACCTCTTCCGCGTGACCGACGATCCCCAGGAGGTCTGCGACGTGGTCTGCGCGGCCGCCGACGATCAGGGGCGCGCCTCGAGCGCCGGGTAGCGCCCGCGCACCTCGTCGATGAACGCCGCCATGCGGTCGGCCAGCGCAGCGTCATGGATCTCGAGGACGTTCTCGGCGTTGGTCTCGCCGCTGCGGGACAGGTTGAACGAGCCGACGAAGATCACGTCGTCGGCGACCGTCATCTTGGCGTGCATGTAGTCGTGGACGGAGCCCGGGGCGTAGGGGGTCGAGCGCTTACCGGTGAAGCGCCCTGACGCGACGACACGCTCCAGGAGTGGCTTCTTCCACGAGACGTTGCCGTTGCGCTCCCACTGCTGGAGCACCTGGGCGACCTGGGTGGCGTCGACCACCCCCGCGATGTCGAGCCGGTCCTCGGCGACCTCCTGGGCGATCGTCGACAGGATGGGTGCGCTCGTGATGACGGGGGAGGCGATTCGGACGCGATGCTTCGCGCAGCCGATGGCCTCGCCGATCCGGTAGGCGAGCTTGGATCCACGGCCGGGGCAGAACCAGGGGCGGACCGTCGCGTCCCCGACCCGGATCGCACGGGTGTCGAACCTCCCGCTGTCCTCGACCTTCTCGCGCTCCCACAGGTACGCGAAGTCCTGCGCGAACGCGGCGGCGATCCCGGGCGAGTCCACCGTCACCAGGACGTTCTCCTCGCGCTCCCACGAGTCCACCGTCCAGTTGGCCGATCCCGTCCACACCGCGGCGCCGTCGCGCACCACGTACTTGTGGTGCATGAGGTCGAAGCGGCCCGGAATGCCTTTGAGGGGGACGCCGAGAGTCTCGAGGATCGGGCCCTCGGTGAGGGGCGGGGCCGGCAGGGGCTCCGCGGGCTCGTCCTCGTTGTAGGCGATGCGGACGCTCACTCCGCGTGCCGCAGCCGCGCGGATCGCCCCGGCGACGGTGTCCCCCGGCGCGCCCGGCAGGCGCACGTCGTAGAGCGCGAGGTCCAGCGATGTTCGCGCCTCGCTCACCCACGCCGCCAGCCGCGTGGCGATCTCTGAGGCCGCCTGCCCGCCGTCGGTGAGGGGACGGATGTCGAGCACGATTCAGACCGTACCCGTCACCCGCCGGGATGGCCCTGGGCGATCGCGATGAGGCCCGCGATGCCCAGGACGTAGAGGACGAGCACCACGAGCGAGTCGACGCCCATCCCGAGGACCCTGCGCCCGGGTCGCATCACAAGCCCCCACATGTAGACCACGGTCAGCAGCACCCCGAGGCCCGCCAGGTAGATGTCGGTGGACCCGGCCTGAGGCAGGACCGCGCTGCCCGACAGGACGCCGGCGAGCAGGAACAGCACCGGGAGGAACGCATTGCCGCCGAAGATGTCGCTCACCGCGAGGTGATCGTCGCCGAGCCGGACCGCGGCGAGCCCGGTGGAGATCTCGGGCAGGGCCGTCGAGGCCGCGAGCACCGTGGAGCCGAACAGGACGCCGCTCATCCCGATGTGGCCCGCGATCCTCGCCCCGCTCTCCTCGAGCAGCACCCCGCCGGCGAGGGTGACGAGCGCCGCGCCCACGAAGACGAGGATCGTGCGTGCGGTCGAGTGCTCCTGACTGGGTGGTCCGCTGCTCCGTCGCGCCTGCGCGCCGGGAGCGCGGCCGTCCTCGTGCCACGGCAAGCCCGTCCGCGCGCGGGCGAGCAGCCACAGGCCCGCCCCCCAGGCGGCGGCGATGAGCAACGCAGCGGGGTCCACGCGGCCGACGATCAGCGAGGACGGCAGCTGGGTTCCCATGATCGCGATCACCAGCACCGCGGCGACGAGCGCCCCCTCGAGCATCAGCTGCAGGGACGCCACCCGATGTGTGAGCGGCTTGCCACTGCGGCCGCTGAAGACGTCGAGCAGGACGAGCACCACGGTCTGGATCGCGATGCCCCCCAGGATGTTCCCTATCGCGATGCCCAGGTCGTGGCGCAGCGCGGCGCTGGCGGTGATCGCGAGTTCCGGCAGGTTGGTGGCGATGGCCAGCAGGATCAACCCGCCGAGCGCCTCGCCGAATCCCAGGCGCGAGGAGAGCACGTCGGTGGTGCGCGACAGCTGCATGCCGGCGAGCCAGACCCCGCCGGCGGCCGCGGCGAAGACTCCGACCAGGACGGGCAGGCTTAGCGAGGACATCGCGAGAGTCGGCCGGCGCGGTGAACGGCGGCGGCCTTCAGTCCTCGCCGCTGATGCTCGGCGCGTCCGGGTCGGTCGGACCGCCCGGGATCGGGTCGCCCTTGTAGTCGTCGGGATTGTCGACCTTCTCGCCGTCGATCGACACGCTGCCGTCCTCGTGGTGGCGTAGGCCGGAGGGGCCGAGCTTGCTCTCCGGGCCCTCCTCGTAGCCGTGCTCGCCCTCCCGGCCGCCGAACGTCTGGTACTTGCGCTCGTCGTCGGGCCAGTCCTCGAGGTTCTTCGGGGGGTCCTCCTCGAGGTCGGAGATGTCGCGCTTCTCGTCGTCTTCGGTCATGCGTCCCGGGGTACCCTTCCGGAATGAGCGCGAACCTCGCCACGATCCTCACGAGCTCCGCCGAGGCCACACCGGATGCCATCGCCCTGAAGATGGACGACGTCCAGCTCTCATACGGACTGCTCGACGAGGGCAGCGCGCGTGTGGCGGGCATCCTGCGTGACAGGGGAGTGGCGGCCGGCGACCGTGTCGGGATCATGCTGCCCAACGTCCCGTACTTCGCCCTCGTCTACTACGGCGTGCTGCGCGCGGGCGCCGTCGTGGTCCCGATGAACGTACTGCTCAAGGCGCGCGAGGTGAACTTCTACCTCGCCGACCCGGAGGCCAGGCTCCTGTTCGCGTGGCACGGCTTTGCCGAGGCCGCCGAGGGAGGCGCGCGCGAGGCCGGCGTCGACTGCGTCCTGGTCGAGCCGGGTGGGTTCGAGGAGCTGCTCGGCTCGGTATCCGAGCCGGCGACGGAGGTCGCCGAACGCGGGGGCGAGGACACCGCGGTGATCCTCTACACATCGGGAACGACGGGCACGCCCAAGGGCGCCGAGCTGACCCACGACAACCTGCGCAAGAACGCCGAGGTGGCGCGCGGCCTCTTCGCGCTCGGCAGCGACGCTGTCACGCTCGGGGCCCTGCCCCTGTTCCACTCGTTCGGCCAGACCTGCGCGCTCAACGCGACGGTCGCGGGCGGGGGCACCCTCACGCTGCTGCCGCGCTTCGAGCCGGCCAAGGCGCTCGAGATCATCGCTCGCGACAAGGTCAGCGTCTTCGAGGGTGTGCCGACGATGTACTCGGCCATGCTCCACGACGCGTCCGCGGACTCGGCCGACACCTCGTCGCTGACGGTGTGCGCGTCGGGCGGCGCGGCGATGCCGGTCGAGGTCATGAGGGCCTTCGAGGAGAAGTTCGGCTGCAAGGTCCTCGAGGGCTACGGGCTGAGCGAGACCTCGCCCGTCGCCTCGTTCAACCACCCCGATCGCGAGCGCAAGCCGGGGTCGATCGGCACGCCGATCGAAGGCGTCGAGATGAGGGTCGTCGACGACGACGGCCAGGAGGCCGATCAGGGCGAGGTCGGGGAGATCGTCATCCGCGGGCACAACGTGATGAAGGGCTATTGGAACAAGCCCGACGCCACGTCGGAGGCGATCAAGGACGGATGGTTCCACACGGGCGACATGGCCCAGGTCGACGAGGACGGCTACTTCTTCATCGTCGATCGCAAGAAGGACATGATCATCCGGGGCGGATACAACGTCTACCCGCGCGAGATCGAGGAGATCCTCTACGAGCACCCCGCGGTGCGCGAGGTCGCCGTCGTCGGCGTGCCGGACGACTCGCTGGGCGAGGAGGTGGGTGCGGCCGTCGCGCTCAAGGACGGTTGTGAAGCCTCCGAGGAGGAGTTGCGCGAGCACGCCAAGGAGCACGTCGCGAGCTACAAGTACCCGCGCCGGATCTGGTTCGTCGACGAGCTCCCCAAGGGGCCGACGGGCAAGATCCTCAAGCGCGAGATCGAGGTCCCGGCCGAGGTGGAGGCGCCGGCCGAGGTGGAGGCGCCGGCCGAGGTGGAGGCCGAGAAGGCCTAGCGGCGCAGCCGTCGAGTGGACACTTGGCGGGCCCACAGGCCCTCAACTGTCCACTCGACGATCCACCGCCAGCGATCGTCCGCTCGATGAACTATCCGCTCGACGATCGCGAGCGGTGGATCAGGTGCTCTCGCTGACCCGCTGGGAGTCCTCGGGTGCGCGCCCGTCGCGCCCAACGTAGCCGCCCTTGCCGCCGACGATTACGTAGACCGCGTCGGAGTCGCCAGCGTTTGCGACCTTGCGGTGCGTGGCGGCCTCGACGTGGGCGAACCCGCCCGCACCGAGCTCCTGCGTGCTGCCGTCCCCGAAGGTCATCTTGATGCGTCCCGCGTGCACGAAGTACAGCTCGTCCTGCTGGTCATGCCAGTGAAAGCCGGTCGCGATGCCAGGGGGCATGACGATGGCGTTGACGCCGAAGGCCTCCACGCCGAGCTCCCGGCGGACCTTGCGAAAGCCCGGGCCGTCGCCCAGATCGGCCAACGTCGCGACCTTCCAGCCCTCTCCCTGTGCGCTCATGCATCGCATGGTACGTTCCAACCGCCCCATGGTGCTCGATGGCTCGATGGCGCCCCTGGCGCCCGATGGTGCCCGATGGCTCGATGGTGCCCGATGGCTCGATGGCGCCCCGTGGCGCCCCATGCCGTCAGCGCCGGGGCGGTAAGGCAACGGTCTAGTGGTCGGCCACCCGGCCGCCCTCCGGCTCGAGCGGCAGCCCCTCCTCGGCCCAGCGCCTGAGCCCGCCGGCCATCGAGACGGCGTCATAGCCGGCGGCGCGAAAGGCCTGGGTGGCCATGGCCGAACGCGCCCCGAGGCGGCACTGGAAGATGACCGGGCGCGACTTGTCGATCGTCTCGGCCTGCGAGGCGAGCCGCTCGAGCTCGATGTGCCGGGCGCCGGCGATCCGGCCCTCGTCCCACTCATAGGTCTCGCGGACGTCGACGAGCTGGGCGTTCCCGTTCTCGACCATCTCGCGGGCCTGCCGAGGCGTGATCTCGATGTCGGGGCCGCCGAACGCGTTCATGGGATCAGTGTGACCGGTCAGGGTGCGGGACGGGCGAGGACACCGGGTTGGGGCGCCCCTCGATCTCGGCAGGCGCAGGCGCGCGCCGCCGAGCGCCTCCCCGGCGCAGCTCCTCGCGCTCTGGCTCCCAGGACATGGCCGTGGCAGGATATGGCCGACAGCGTGGTGATCTCTCGCTCCTGCGCGATCGTAGAAGGGAAGGTGAGCCGATCGAGACCCTTGCGCGCGTGTGGCCCGAACGTGGCGGTGCAGAAGTGAGGCGCGTCGCCGTCGCGCTGTTCCTCGCCGCCGGCCTGGCGGCCGGGTGTGGCGGCGCTGCGACGAGCGCACCGCGCCCCTCTGCGGATGGCGCCGCGCCCGCCCGGGCCCGGGCGACGCCGTCCGGCACGCCGACGGATGCCCAGATTCGCGCGGCCCTGCAGCTCCCGGCGCGCGTGCCGCTTCGCGCCACGGGCGCGGCTCCCGCGGGCCAGGTCCACGTGGTGCGGGCATGGCTCGTCGAGCTGAGCAGCGGTGAGGTCGCCCGGGCGGCGCGCCGCTTCGCGGTGCCCTCGCGGTTTCAGAACTTCACGTCGGTTGCGCTCATTCGGTCTCGACGCCAGGCGCTGGCGGTCTCCGACAGCCTTCCGTGCGGCGCCCGGATGACCACGGCCGGCGGCGCGAGCGGATTTGTCGTCTACGAGGCGCGCCTGACCGAGCGGCCCGGTGGGGCGTGTGGCGCGGGCGTCGGCGGCGTGGTCCGGGGAGCGGTGCGCGTGCGGGGCGGTCGCATGCAGGAGTGGTACCGGCTCCCCGACCGCTCCTCCCCCCGCCGGGGCGAGGCCGTCATCCCGCAGGGCCCGGTCATCTAACCCCAGAAGAGGTTGTACATGCCGTAGAGGTGCTCCGGGCGCCAGGCGATGGCCGACCCGAGGCGCATGCGCTCGGCGTGGTTGACGGCGCGAAAGCTCCAGGTCTCCAGGGCCGCCACGCCAGCCCTGTTGTCGTCGGGGAGCGTCAGGATCGCCGGACCCTGGGTGGCGCCACGAGCGGCAGAGAGCAGCGCGATGCCGCAGTCCTCGTCGTCGGCGAGAACGGCCGGGCCGGCGCCCCACGGCGACGAGAGCAGATAGCCGCGGAAGCGCCCGTCGCACTCGGCGGCCAGCCCGCTGAACGGTGTGATCGCCTCGAGCACGGCCTCACGCCGCTCGCCCGTCACGGCCTGGTCGAGCGCGTGGATCGCGTCACGGTCGTCGCCACGCAGCGGCCGCAGCCCGGGAGCGTGCTCCTCGTGGGAGGGGCCGCCCCGCCACGCACGCGATCGGCCCTCGGCGACGAAGCCCAGGCGCTCGTAGACCGGGCGCCCGGCGTCGGTCGCGTGCAGCAGGACCGTCTCGGCTCCGCGCTCGCGCAGCCAGCCGATGCACGCCTCCGTCAGCGCGGAGCCGGCTCCCCGCCCGCGGGCGCGCGGGACGACGCCCAGCGCGCCGATCCAGCCTGTCGCCCCGAAGCTCGCGCAGCAGGCGCCTCCGACGATCCGCCGCAGCCGCCCGTAGGCGATCATCAGGCAACCTGCCGGCTGTTCCCAGGGCCAGTTGATCAGTCGTCCGACGTGCGGGCCGAAGCCCGCTTCGGAGAGCGCCCGAACGGCTGGTCGCAGCTCGTCCTGCCGCGCGGGGCGGACCTCGAGGGCGCTCAGAGGTCCACCCGGGGTATGGGGTTGATCAGACGGGAGGGCCGTCGACGTAGCGGTCGTCGACGTAGCGTTCCCGCACGACGGCCGTGTCGCGGCCGGTGTCGCGGCGGCCGAACACGTTCGCCAAGAACAGCAGCGAGATGATCAGCCCGATGATGCCGACCACCAGCAGGATCGTGCCGATCGTCGTGATCGAGATGCCCGAGACGGTCGCCGATACGGCCCACTTGAGGATGGCGCCGACGGCGATGAGGACTATGGATGTTCCGATTCCCATGATCTATGAATGCCCTGTCTGGCGCAATACCATGCGCGGGATGGATACGCCCACTGTCACGGCGGACATCTACGACCTTCCGGCCGAGCACAAGGACTTCCGGGACACGATCCGCCAGATCGTGGCCGACAAGGTGGCACCGCGTGCCGCCGACATCGACGCCAGCGGCGAGTACCCGTGGGACATCCGCAAGCTGTTTGCCGAGCAGGATCTCCTCGGGCTGCCCTTTCCGGTCGAGTACGGGGGCACCGGGACCGGGACGCTGATGCTCAACGTGGCCGTCGAGGAGGTGGCCAGGGCCTGCGCTTCGAGCGCTCTGATCCTCATGGTCCAGGACCTTGGCACGCTGCCGATCCAGCTGTTCGGGACCGACGAGCAGAAGGAGCGATGGCTACCGCCGTGCGCGTCGGGCGAATGGTCGCCGGCGTTTGCGCTGAGCGAGCCCGAGGCGGGCAGCGACCCGGCCTCGATGCGCACCACCGCGGTGCGCCAGGGCGACGAGTGGGTCATCAACGGCGCGAAGAACTGGATCACCAACACCACCATCGCGGACTTCTATCTGGTGTTCGCGATCACCGACCGCGAGGCCCGGCGTTGCACGGCCTTTCTCGTCGAGAAGGATCGGCCCGGATTCAGCGTCGGCAAGCTCGAGCACAAGCTCGGGATCAAGGGCTCTCCCACGGGCTCACCCGTGTTCGAGGACGTCCGCGTGCCCGACGAGAACCGTCTCGGTGGTGAGGGCAGGGGTCTCTCCGTCGCGCTGGCCACGCTGGAGCGCACCCGCCTGGGCGCGGGCGCCCAGGCCGTCGGTATCGCCCAGGGCGCGATCGACTACGCCCGGGGCTATGCGAAGGAGCGCGTGGCGTTCGGCAAGCCGATCATCGAGCTGCCCACGCTGCAGGCCAAGCTCGCCGACATGCAGACCAAGACCGCGGCCGCGCGCGAGCTGCTCTACAAGGCCTGCGCGCTGGCCGACAGAAACGACCCCCAGCTGGGTATGTACTCGTCGATGGCCAAGCTGTTCTGCTCGGACACCGCGATGGAGGTCACAGTGGAGGCCGTCCAGGTCCTCGGCGGTTACGGCTACGTGACCGAGTACCCGGTGGAGCGCATGATGCGCGACGCCAAGATCACCCAGATCTACGAGGGCACCAACGAGATCCAGCGCCTGGTCATCGGCCGGCAGCTGGCGCGGTGAGGCCATGAAGCGCATGGTCTGGGCAGCGGGCGTCTCCCTCAGCGCCGGCCTCACGGCGATCGTCGTCCTTCAGGGACTCAGCACCACGGGATGGATCAAGCTCACCGAGACGATGGCCGTCATCGTCTTCGCCACCGCGGTCCTGCTCGGTATCACGGGCCTGGTGTTCGTGCGGATGGGCGGCTGGAGGGAGCCGGAGTCTGAGGAGGACTTCGACCGCGTGGTGATGCGGGCCGAGTGGCTGGCCGCCGAGGGCCTGGCGGCGGAGCCGGACGAGGAGGAGTTCCTCGAGCTCGACCCGTTCGACGACGGCGACTTCGAGGAGCTCGTACGGGAGGCGCTCGACGATCTGCCCGACCTGCTCAAGAACGCGCTCGAGCACAACGTCGCGGTGCTGATCTCCGATGACGGTCGCCGCCACCGGGCCTACGGCCTATACCAGGGTGATGGGGCCAAGCGCGACAACGTCACCGACCGGATCGTCGTCTTCCGCGACACCCTGCGCCGCGACTTCGGCCACCAGCCCGAACTGCTGCGCGACCAGGTCCTACGCACCGTCCGACACGAGCTGGCCCACCACGTCGGCTTCGACGAGCTCGGCGTCCAGGGCCTCGGCCTGTAGCCGGCGGGCCTCCGGTTCGCTTCGATGAGCGCGATCGACGAGCTGCTTCGGCGGGCACGTCCCGTGAAGCCCGGTCTGCCACTGCGCCCGGCGCGCGAGTTGGCCGTGCTGGCCTGCATGGACTCGCGGCTGGACCTGTTCGCGATCCTCGGCCTCGAGCCGGGCGAGGCGCACATCGTGCGCAACGCCGGCGGCGTCGTCACCCCCGATGCCATCCGCTCGCTGACCATCTCGCAGCGGCTGCTGGGAACCCGCGGGATCGTGCTGGTTCACCACACCGACTGCGGAATGCAGACGATCACCGACGACGGGTTCAAGGCCGACCTCGCGGAGGCCACGGGCATGCGCCCCGACTGGGCGGTGGAGGCCTTCGCGGACGTCGACGAGGACCTCCGGCAGTCCGTCGCCCGCATCTCACACAACCCGTTTCTCGCCCACAAGGACGATGTGAGGGGCTTCGTCTACGAGGTCGAGACGGGGCGTCTGCGCGAGGTTCACGCCGAGGATCGCACCCCGCGCAGATGAATCAGCCGTTGGGCGGGCTGGTGGCGCCGTGCGCCGACTTGGCGTGGACGACCGTACGGTCGGGTGCCTGGAAGACCGCGACGCGATCGCCGGCCTGCAGGTCCGAGAGCGCGGCGGCGACGTGGTCGCGGCGGATTCGCGCATCGGCCGGGAGAGTGATCGTTACGTCGTCCTTGTAGGTCGCGTGCATGGTGCCCTCGGTGATCGTGAGGCCCGCGCCCGAGACCTTCTTGACGATTCCGCGGTCGAAGGTGAGCGTGGGGAACTTGTTGTCGGGGCGGGGAACGACTGCCTCGGCATGCACCGCGTGGCGGAACGCCGCCACGAGGCCGTGGCGCTGGCCGAACCGGTGGTGGTTCTGAGCGCCGGCCTCCTGGGCGGAGGACGTGATGGCCCCCGCGCCGAGGGCGCCGGCCGCGCCGGTTGCCGTGCACGTGGCGGCGAGGATGAGAGTCCGGGACTTGTTCATGACCTCCCTATACCGCTGGGCGTGGAGAGGATTCGGTGCGGCGCGCGTAGCATGCCCGGGCCCGCATGATGATCGTGATGACCCCGGGGGCCTCGGAGGCCGACGTCGATGCCGTCAAGGACCGGCTGTCGACGACGGGCGTCCACGTCGTGGTCCTTCCGGGCGAGATGACGACCGCCATCGGCGCGATCGGGGATCCGGAGGGCGTCCGTGAGCTCGGGTTGGAAGGGATGGCCGGCGTCGACCGGGTCGTGCCGATCTCGCGCCCGTACAAGCTCGCCTCATCCGAGCTCTACCACGAGGAGCCCACGGTCGTCGAGGTCGATGGCCGCCGGGTGGGCGGTGGGGACACGTTCGCCCTGATCGCCGGGCCGTGCACGGTCGAGTCGCGCGATCAGACGCTGGGCGTGGCGCGCGCGGCCGCGGCCGCCGGGGCATCGATGCTGCGCGGCGGGGCGTTCAAGCCCCGGACCTCGCCGTTCGCGTTCCAGGGCCTGGGCCGGCCGGCGCTGGAGATCCTCGCCGAGGCCCGGGAGGAGACGGGGCTGCCCGTCGTCACCGAGCTGCTCGATCGCCAACACGCCGACGAGATCGCCGAGCACGCCGACGTCGTGCAGATCGGCGCCCGCAACATGCAGAACTACGCGCTGCTCGAGGTCGCTGGGAAGCTCGGCAAGCCCGTGCTGCTCAAACGGGGCCTGTCGTCCTCGCTCGACGAGCTGCTCCAGGCCGCCGACTACGTCCTGAAGGAGGGCAACGAGCAGGTGATGCTCTGCGAGCGCGGGATCCGCACGTTCGAGACCGCGACGCGCTTCACGCTCGACCTCGGCGCCGTGCCCTGGCTCAAGCTCCACACGCACCTGCCGGTGATCGTCGACCCCAGCCACGCGGCGGGCGATCGGCGCCTCGTGGAGCCGCTCTCGCGCGCCGCCGCGGCCGTGGGTGCCGACGGCGTGATCGTGGAGGTCGCCGAGGACCCCGAGACGGCGCTGTGCGACGGGCCGCAGGCCCTCCACGCTTCGAACTTCGCGGCCTACGCGCGCGACGTCGCCGCTCACGCGTCGCTGCTGGGCAAACGCCTGGCGTGATGGACCACGACGAGAGGAGCCAGCACGCAATCGGTGGGAGCGATGCCCGGCGGCAGCGTCGTGTCCCGGGAGCTGCGCGACGACGAGCGCCGCATCCGAGCCGCCGGCATGGACTGGCCGCTGCAGGGGCTGACGATGGCGGGGCTGCCGCGGCTCGACGACCTCCAGGCATGCGTGGAGCGTGTGGTCGCCGACGGTGTACCGGGCGACCTCATCGAGGCCGCCCTTCTAGACTGCGGGGGGTCCTCGGAGTGTGACCGCGGGACCACCACTGCCCCCTGGAGTGCGACCGCGGGGGCCCCAAACGAAAGGACTCATCTCCCATGCCTGAAGCCGTGATCGTCGACGCGATCCGTACCCCGATCGGCCGAGCGTTCAAGGGATCGCTCAAGGACGTCCGCGCGGACGACCTGGCCGCCGTGCCGCTCAAGGCGCTCCAGGAGCGCAACCCCGACG
The DNA here is from genome assembly GCA_038199185.1 of Solirubrobacterales bacterium. GTDB lineage: Bacteria > Actinomycetota > Thermoleophilia > Solirubrobacterales > Solirubrobacteraceae > BP-464. The sequence continues at coordinate 42,499 of JBBPZE010000052.1, read as the reverse complement.
TGGACTTCGCCGAGACCGGCGACGTGATGATGGGCGCCGCGTTCGGCGCCGGCGAGCAGGGCTACAACATCGGCAGGAACGCCTCGTTGCTGTCCGGCATCGATTACCACGTCCCGGCCTGCACGCTCAACCGGTTCTGCGCCTCGTCGCTGCAGACCCTCCGGATGGCCTTTCACGCCATCAAGGCGGGCGAAGGCGATCAGTACATCGCCGCCGGGGTCGAGGCCGTGTCGCGCGCCGCGGGCGCGCCGGACTTCGAGTTTCACTCCAAGCTCGACGGGTCGGAGGGCTCGGTCTACAACGTCTACATCCCGATGGGCCTCACGGCGGAGAACGTCGCGGAGAAGTGCCACGTCTCGCGCGAGCAGCAGGACGAATGGGCCGTGGTCTCCCAGAACCGCGCGGTGCAGGCGCGCGACTCGGGGCACTTCGCCCGGGAGATCGTCGGCGTCGAGACGCCCGACGGCGAGGTCACGCAGGACGACGGCCCGCGACCGAACACGACGATGGAGAAGCTCGCCGCATTGCAGCCCGCGTTCAAGCCGGACGGGACGGTGACCGCCGGCAACGCCTGCCCCCTCAACGACGGGGCCGCGGCGATCCTGGTCATGAGCGAGGAGAAGGCCGCGTCGCTCGGTCTGAAGCCCAAGGCGCGCGTCATCGCCTCGACGGTCGCGGCGATCCGTCCGGAGATGATGGGCCTCGGCCCGATTCCGGCCATCCAGGAGCTGCTCCGGATCTCGCAGATGTCGATCAGCGACATCGACATCGTCGAGATCAACGAGGCGTTCGCGGCCCAGATCGTGCCGTGCAAGGAGGAACTCGGGATCGACGACGACAAGCTCAACCCGTTTGGTGGGGCGATCGCCCTCGGCCATCCTTTCGGGATGACCGGCGCGCGGATCATGACCACCTTGCTCAACGGCCTCGAGACCACCGGCGGGACCTACGGGATCGAGTCGATGTGCGTCGCCGGCGGAATGGGCCAGGCGATGCTCGTCGAGCGCCTGAATTAGGCGGCGAACCCAGCCGCTCAGGTCAGGTGGATGTCCTCGCCCTCGCGCGCCAGGCTGAGCTCGCCGTCGCCGCGCCACGTGGCGTGCGCCTCCTCGGCGATGGCGTCGAGCGCGGCATCGTCATGTCCCGGGTCGTGGTGGAAGAGCGCCACGCGGCGGGCCTCCGTGCGGTACGCGAAGGTCAGCGCATCGGCGACGAGGCTGTGGCCCCAGCCCACCGTCATCTTGTACTCGCTCTCGGTGTACTGCCCATCGTGGATGAGCAGCGAAGCGTTGCAGGCCAGCGCGTGGCCCGAGATCCACCGGGCGTCGTCGCGCTCGAGATCCTGGCCGAGGCCGGGCTCGTGGTCGGGGATGTAGGCGAGCGCGACGTTCTCCTCCTCGATGCGGTAGCCGAGCGTCGGCCCACGGTGGATCACCTGCGTCGCGGTGATCTTCGCGGCGCCGACCTGCCAGCCCTCCGGCGTGCACTCCCTGAAGGTCACCTTGGCGGGAAGCTCGCGGATCTCCACGGGAGACAGCGGGGCGGAGAGGTAGCGCGCGAGGCGCTCGCGCAGCCCGCCGACGCCCGGCGGTCCCCAGATGGTGACGTCCGCGTCCGGGTGAAACAGCGGTGCGAAGAACAGCAGCCCGGAGATGTGGTCGAGGTGCAGGTGGGTGAGCATGATGTGGATCGGCGCGGCCGTGGGGTCGATCGTCGCCCCCAGGGTGCGGATTCCCGTGCCGGCGTCGAGGACCAGCCGGCCGCCGCCGGCAAGCTCCACGCTCACGCACGACGTGTTGCCGCCGTAGCGCATCGAACCCTGCTCGGCCACGGAGACCGAACCCCGGACCCCCCAGAAGCGGACCTTCACGGCTCCACCGGCCAGAAGAGCACGAGGGCGCCGTGGAAGTCGCCGCCCGAGACGAGCGGTACAGCGCTCGTCTCGACCTCGACGATCCGGTTCTGGTCGGTGTAGATGTGGAACTGGCCGTGCGAGGGCCGTCCCTCGCGCAGGGCGACGGTCAGGGGCTCGGCGTTGAGGGCGTTGCCGTCTCCGTCGACGGGCCCGATCGCGCTCCACCGGTCGCGCGCCAGCCGACCGGTCTCCTCGAAGCGCTGTCCCAACATCTCACCGGCAGCCTCATTGAAGAACACGAGCACGCCGCTGTCATCGACAAGAAACGACGGTGTCTCAAGCACCGACATGAGGTTGCGGGCGAGAATCAGGTCCAGCGGCTGCTGTGTGTCGGCCATTCGCTCAGATCTTCCCACTCCGGGGTGGTCTTGGTCGCATGATCGTCGGTGAATCACCTCGGCGGCATCCGCAACGCCCCGTCGAGGCGGATGACCTCGCCGTTGAGCATCCTGTTGCGGATGATCTCGGCCGCCAGGCCGGCGTACTCGTCGGGGCGGCCCAGGCGCTTGGGGAACGGGACACCGCGGCCGAGCTCGTCACGCGCTTCCTGGGGCAGCGCGGCGAGCAGAGGGGTGTCGAACAGCCCGGGAGCGATCGTGTTGACGCGGATGCCCAGCGACGAGAGGTCGCGGGCCGCCGGCAGCGTCATGCCGACCACCCCGCCCTTCGACGCGCTGTAGGCGAGCTGCCCGATCTGCCCGTCGTAGGCGGCGATCGAGGCGGTGTTGACGCACACCCCGCGCTCCCCCTCGTCGTCGGGTTCGTTGTCGGCCATCCTCGCCGCCGCGAACCGCAGCGCGTTGAACGTCCCGATCAGGTTGATGCCGATGACGACCTCGAACGGCTGGAGCTGATGCGGGCCACGCCTGCTCACCGTGCGCTCCGCCCATCCGACCCCCGCGCAGTGGACGGAGATCCTCAGCCCGCCGCCCAGCTCGGCGGCCGCCTCGACCGCGGCCTGCACCGCGTCGGGCTTCGTGACATCGGCCTCGACGAACTGGACGTCCACTCCGAGCTCGTCGGCCAGCGCATCGCCGTTCTCGGCGTTGACGTCGGCGATCGTGACCCTGGCGCCCTCGGCGTGCAGGAGACGGGTCGTCGCCTCGCCCAGCCCCGACGCGCCGCCGACCACCAGTGCCCCTGCTCCATCTATGCGCATGGCGCGGCAAGCTACACCGACGGCGAAGCGCCCCACCCCATCGACGGGGCGGAGCCGGTCAGCCGTTCCAGCGCCAGATCACGCGGACGGCGCGCTCGAAGCCCAGCACCGACACCGAACCGGTGGAGAGGGCCAGCCGACCTCCGTCCTCCGGTGCGAGCTCGATCCAGCGGGCGGCGAGCATGCGCAGGAAGTGGCCGTGTGAGAAGACCGCGACATCGCCGTCGACCGACAGCAGCTCGGCGACGATGCGATCGGCCCGCGCCGCCACGGCGGCCGGCGTCTCGCCCCCCGGCACGCCGTCGCGCCACAGGTACCACTCGGGACGGGTCTCGTGGACCTCGGCGGTGGTGACGCCCTCGTACTCGCCGTAGTCCCACTCCGTCAGGTCCTCGCGGATCTCCGCCCGGTTCCCGAGGCCCGATAGCTCGCAGGTCTCCGACGACCGCGACAACGGCGAGGTCCAGACCGCGGCCCAGTCGCGGCCCGCCACCCGGCCGCGCAGGTCGGCGGCGGACGCCCGCCCCTCGCCGGTCATCGGGATGTCGGTACGGCCCGTGTGTCGCATGGTCTTCGACCACTCCGTCTCGGCATGCCGGATCAGCCACACCTCAGGCATGTGGTCCGGCCGCCTCGTCGACGATGAGCTCGAGGCCTTCGCGTTCGAGCAACGAGGCCGGCGTGCCGGGATCGGGCGCCCCGAGAGCACGCGCCACCGCGCCGCGCCGGTAGACGGGCCGCGGGGTCGACCCGCCGTTGAGCGCAAGGTGGGCGACTCCCCGCGCGTCGATCGCCTCGCGCAGCACGAGCACGAGCGACTCGGCGCAGCGGCCGGCGGCCGCGGCCGGGTCGGAGGCCGTCGTGACCCTCACGCGCGATCCTCGCGGCGGGTGGCGTCGAGCGGCTGGGTGGCCAGCATCAGCGCGTGGTCGGCGCGGATGACGTGCATGACGGCGTTGATGAGCGCCAGATGCGTGAAGGCCTGGGGGAAGTTGCCCAGGTGCCGGCCGGACTTGGGGTCGATCTCCTCCGCGTAGAGGTACAGCGGCGACGCGTAGGAGAGCATCTTCTCGCACAGCTCCCGGGCCTTGCGGGTCTCGCCGATCTCGCTCAGCGCCGAGACCATCCAGAACGAGCAGATCGCGAAGGTGCCCTCCTCGCCCGAGAAACCGTCGTCGGTCTCGGCCGTCTTGTAGCGAAGGACGAGGCCGTCGACGGTCAGCTCGCTCTCGATCGCCAGGACCGTGGCCCGCACCCGCTCGTCGTCGGGCGGCAGGAAGCGCAGCAGCGGCATGAGCAGCAGCGATGCGTCCAGCGCGTCGGTGCCGTAGTGCTGGGTGAACACGCCGCGCTCGTCGACACCGTTGGCGCACACGTCCGCGTGGATCTCGTCGGCCACCGCCTGCCAGCGCTCCTCGTGCTCGGCGTCCTCCCGCAGGCGGGCCAGGCGTGCCCCGCGGTCACACGCCACCCAGCAGAAGACCTTCGAGGACGTGAAATGCCGGGGCTCGCCCCGCACCTCCCAGATCCCGCGATCGGGCTCGCGCCACTCGTCGATCGCGCACTGCACGGAGCGCACGACGATCGGCCACACCGATTCGGGCAGGTTGTCGCGCGACTTGGTGTGCAGGTAGATCGAGTCCAGGAGCGCCCCCCACACGTCGTGCTGGTTCTGGTTCCAGGCGCCGTTGCCGATCCGGACGGGCACCGCGCCCTCGTAGCCGCCGAGGTGGTCGAGCGTGTGCTCGGTCAGCTGAAGCTCCCCCCCGAGGCCGTACATGATCTGCAGCTGCTCCTCGCCGGAGGCCACGTCGTGGATGAAGTAGAAGAAGTCGTTGGCCTCCCAGTCGAAGCCCAGCGTGTACAGGCCCCACAGCATGAAGGTGGAGTCGCGGATCCATGAGTACCGGTAGTCCCAGTTGCGCTGGCCGCCGGGCGTCTCGGGCAGCGACGTCGTCGCGGCCGCCGCCATGGCTCCGGTCGGCGCATAGGTCAGGCCCTTGAGCGTCAGCGCGCTGCGCTGCAGGTGCGTCCGCCATGGGTGGTCGGGGAAGTTGCCGTGCGAGAGCCACTCATGCCAGTAGTCGGCGGTGCGCACCAGATGCGCATAGGCGTCCTCGTAGGTCTCCGGGCTGCCGTGCTCGCTCCACGAGAGCGCGACGAACCCGAGGTCCCCGTCGTGCATCGTCGTCCGTGCCTTCGCTCGTGAGCCCTCGAAGCCGAGCCTCAGGTCCGTGGTGAGCGTCAGCTCGAGATCGCTGTCGGCGGCGGTGGCGGTGGCCTTGTGATAGCCCGAGGTCGCATACTCCCACTCGACGTGCTTGCGGCCGTAGTCGAGGACCGGCTCGCAGTCGAGGTTCATCTCCACCGAGCCGTTCACACAGCGCAGGGTGCGTAGCAGGACGTGCTCGGCGTCGTAGTCGGTGGGGGAGCGGCGGTGGGTGTGCGAGCGATCCTGCTCGTGGTGCCAGGGCCCGATGAGCAGCACGTCGCGGACGATGACCCAACCCGTTCGCGTCCCCCAGGTGGTCTCGAGCACCATGGTGCCCGGCAGGTAGCGCCGGCCCGCGGGCACGGTCTGGTCGGCCGGCCCGAGCCGAAAGCCGCCCGCGTCGCGGTCGAGCATCGCGGCGAACACCGAGGGACCGTCCATCCGCGGCAGGCACATCCACTCGATGTTGCCGCTGGGCGCCACCAGCGCGGTGACCTCGGTGTCCGAGAGAAACGCGTACTCCGCGATGGGCGGGAAGGCGCTGCCGCCGAGCGGCACGTCGCCCACGAGCTGCCTCAACGCCGCGGCTCCCGTATCGCGCTCACGGGGCCATCTCCCGGGCCATCTCGAGCGCCGGCTTGTAGGTCGGGTCGCGCAGGAGCGCCTGGCGGATGCCCTCCCCGAGGATGCCCGCCTCGCCGCGCGAGGCGCCGAGGATCGTCCACTCGCGGTCCGTTCCGCGGGTATGGTGGTAATGCGCCCGCAGCCCGCCGGGGCCCCGGTCGAGCCTGAGCGAGCGTCCGCTGGCCGTCTCGACCTCGACGGTGTCCAGCCCGCGAACGGACAGCTCGGGGGCCGACTGGAGGCACAGCTCGACGTCCTGGCGCCGGCCGTGGGCCCGGCCGACGATCGAGCCGTTGCGCGGGAGCATCCGCTCGGGCTTCCAGTCCAGTTGCGCCGCCAGCCAGCCGGCCAGCAGCAGGGCGGAGGCCCCCGAGTCCGGGTGGTGCCGGACGGCCAGCCGGCTGATCACTCGCAGGTCGGGCCGCAGCTTGACGGGGTCGAACGTCGCCGCGATGCGCTCGCGCCACGGGGTCGAGCGCAGCCAGGCGAGGTCGACCACGTATGCCTGCTCGGAGAGTTGGCGCGCGCGTTCGAGGGCCTCCTTGACCTCCGGCTCGTCGACCGAGTCGAGCAACACGACCTGGGCGAGGTGAAGCATCGCGTCGACGGCCTGGGTGTGGCCGTGGGGAGCCCACAGGACGGTGGCCAGATCGGTCACGACCAGCGGATCGACGATCGTGTCGAGGTGGGTCAGATGGCGCTCGCCGCAGCGCACCACGACCAGCTCCCGGGTCAGCGCGATCTCGCCGGGCTTGTCGCCGTCGGAGTCCGTGGCCAGGGAGGCCACGGCATCGAGCGTCGTTCGCCCCGGCTCCACCGCGCAGACGACCGTGCGCGACGGGTGATAGCGGCCCACCTTCGCCAGGCGGTTGGCGATCTCCCCGCTCCACTGGGCATCGACGACCACGACCAGGTTGAGCACCCGCGCCGGCACGAAGTTGGGGTTCTCCGCGTGGCGGGCACGCAGGAGCTCGCGCAGCGCGGCCTCGATCGCGTCCGGGGTCGTCTCGCGCTCGCTCCAGACGGCGTCGGAGGCGGTCAGATCGCCCTCCAGTCATGGCGACCGGCGGTGAGGCTCCGCGCCGCGTCGGGTCCCTGGGTGCCCGCGGCGTATTGCGCCAGCGGCCCGGGGGCGGATTCCCAGGACCGCACGATCGGGTCGCAGATGCGCCACTGGGCCTCGACCTCGTCGTTGCGGGTGAAGAGGGTGGCGTCGCCGCGCATCGCGTCCATGATCAGCCGCTCGTAGGCCTCGGGCGACTGCGACAGGAACGCCGTGCCGTAGAGGAACTCCATGTTGACGGGGCGGATGCGCATCCGCGTGCCCGGGATCTTCGCGCCGAGCGAGAGCGACACGCCCTCGTTGGGCTGCAGCGTGAGGACGAGCTGGTTGGGCTTGACCCCGACCGAACCCTCCTGCTTGAACGCCAGATGGGGCACGGGTTGCAGCGTCACCGCGATCTCGGTGACCTTGCGGGCCAGCCGCTTGCCCGTCCGCAGATAGAACGGGACACCCGCCCAGCGCCAGTTGTCGATCTCCAGGCGCAGGCCCGCGAAGGTCTCGGTGTTGGAGCCCTCCGGGACCCCTTCCTCGTCGAGGTAGCCCGGCACGTCCTCCCCGCCGCTGGTTCCCGCTCCGTACTGCGCCCGGACGGCGATGTCGTCGACCTCCGCGGGCAGGGGGGCGCGAATCGCATGCAGGACCTTGACCTTCTCGTCGCGGACCTCGTCGGCGGAGAAGTCCACCGGCGGCTCCATCGCGACGTGGCAGAGCAGCTGGAGCATGTGGTTCTGCACGAGGTCGCGCAGGGCACCCGCGTTGTCGTAGTAGCCGGCGCGGGAGCCGATGCCGATGTCCTCGGCCGCGGTGATCTCGACGTGGTCGATGTAGTTGCGGTTCCACACGGGCTCGAAGAGCCCGTTGGCGAACCGGAACGCCAGCATGTTCTGGACGGTCTCCTTGCCCAGGTAATGGTCGATGCGAAAGACCTGGCGCTCGTCGAAGACGGCCAGGACGCGCTGGTTGAGCTCCTTGGCCTCGGCCAGCGTGGTGCCGAAGGGCTTCTCGATGATCACCCGCACCTCGGCGTTCTCCGAGCAGTCGAGTCCGGCGGCGCCGAGGGCCTCGACGATCACCGGGAAGAACTCGGGTGCCGTCGAGAGGTAGAAGGCGCGGTTGAGCGGCTGACCGGCCACCGCGTCGAACGCGTCGAGGGCTCCCGACAGCCGCTCGTAGACAGAGGCGTCGCCGAACGAGCCCGGGATGTAGCGGACGTGCTCCAGTAGCGCGAGGAGCACCGTCTCGTCGGGTTCACGGCGGGAGAACTGGCGGATGGCGTCGGCGGCCAGCTTGCGATAGTCCTCGTCGGGCATGTCGCTGCGCGACGAGCTGATGAGGTTGAAGCGCTCGGGCAACGCCCCCTCGTGGGCGAGGTTGTAGAGCGCGGGCAGCAACTTGCGCTTGGCGAGGTCGCCCGTGCCGCCGAAGATGGTCAGGGTCGTGGGATGGACCGGCAGTCGCTCGAGCCCCTCGACGAGGGGGTTCCCGGGGGCCTCCTGCGTCGTCACCCGTCAGCCCGCTTCTGCACGGCGTGGCCGCCGAACTGCTGGCGCAGCGCGGCCAGCACCCTGTGGGTGAACTCGCCGTTGCCGCGCGAGTAGAAGCGCGCGTGCAGCGACGCGGTGATGACCGGCGTGGGCACGTCCCTGGCCATCGCGTCCTCGATCGTCCAGCGGCCCTCGCCGGAGTCCGCCGTGTAGGGCGAGAGGTCACCGAGGTCGTTGCCGTTCTGCTCGAAGGCCAGCGCGGCGAGCTCGCACAGCCACGAGCGGACGACGGACCCCTGGTTCCACAGGTGCGCGATCTTCGCGTTGTCGAGCTCGTACTCGGACTTGTCGAAGAGGTCGAAGCCCTCGGCGTAGGCCTGCATCAGGCCGTACTCCACGCCGTTGTGGACCATCTTGACGTAGTGGCCCGCACCCGACGGGCCGAAATGCCCCCAGCCCGGACCGTGCTCCTCGGTGGGAGGCGGGGCGAGCACGTCGAGGATCGGCGCGAGGCGCTTGACCGCCCTGTTGACCCCTCCGACCATCATGCAGTAGCCGACCTGCAGGCCCCACACGCCGCCGCTCGTGCCGACGTCGACGTAATCGATCCCGAGCTTCTTGAGCGCGGCGGACCGGGCCTTGTCGTCGGTCCACTTCGAGTTGCCGCCGTCGACGATCATGTCGCCGCGATCGAGCAGCTTGGACAACGCGTCGACGGTCTTCTGCGTCGGATCGCCCGCGGGGACCATGATCCACACCATTCGCGGGGCCTCGAGTTGCTTGACGAGCTCGCGCAGGGAGCCGGCTGCCACCGCCCCCCGCCTGGCCGCCGCCTTGACCGCCTTCTCGTCGAAGTCGAAGGCGACGACGTCGTGGTCGGAGTCGCGCTTGATGCGCGCGACCATGTTGCCGCCCATCTTGCCGAGGCCTACGAAGCCGATCTGTGCCATGTCAGCTGATCTTCCCGATGAGCTCGCGGACTCCCTGCACCGGGTCTGGGCCGAGCTGCACCTGACACGCCGGCAGTCCGTGGGCACGCAGCGTCTGCAGGTCGCCGATGGCCTGGGCGTGCTTGAGCCGCGTGAACGTGAAGGGCTGCCCGGGGATCTCCACGTCGGGCTCGGAGTCGTGCACGAGCTGGATGAACAACCCCTGCCTCGGCCCGCCCTTGTGGTACTGGCCCGTGGAGTGCAGGAATCGCGGTCCGTAACCGAACGTCGTGGTGGCCATGGTCCTGGCGCGGATCGCCGCCCGCAGGTCGGCGCTCGCCGCGTCGAAGGCCTCCGACGGCTGCACGTAGCCCATGATCGCCACGTAGTGCGGCGGGGCCGCGCCGGAGAGCACGTCGCTCACGGAGCCGGCCTCGATGGCGACGGTTGCGTCGTGGAGGACCCGGTCGGTGTTGTTCTTGGCCTCCTGGACGTTGGGCTGGTCGAACGGGTTGATGCCCATGACCCAGCCGGCCACCGCGGTCGCGAACTCGGCGAAGAAGAAGATCCGGCCGAGGTCGGGCGGCCCGTCGGTGCGCAGCGTGATGAGCGGGTGCCCCGCCTTGGCCAGCGCGGTCATCGCGCTCTCGTTGCCGGAGTCCGGGTCGTCGGCGTTACGAAGGTGCACGAAGACCCGGTCCTCGCCGTACGCGCCGGGCTCTCCCAGCGGTTCGTCGGCCACCGGCAGCGTGCCGCGGCTCTCCTTGCCCGTCGATTCGGCGACGAGCTGCTCGACCCACACACCGAAGCTCGTCAGGGGCTCGTCGACCACGAACGTCAGCTTGTCGCGGCCGGCCATTGCCAGCTCGCCGAGCGCGCAGCCCAGCCACAGCCCCGAGTTCGTCGTCGAGTCGAACGAGTGGCACGCGCCCTCGGCGGTCTCCGCGCCGTCGAGCAGGGGCTCGAGGTCGATCCCGGCCAGCGCCGCGGGAACGAGGCCGAAGTCGCTGAGCACGCTGTAGCGCCCGCCGATGTCGGGCTCGTTGCAGAAGACGCGGGCAAAGCCCTTCTGCTCGGCGAGCTTCTGGAGCGGGCTGCCCGGGTCGGTGACCGCCACGAAGCGGCTCGAGTCCTCGCCCGCCTGCGCGTGGAAGTAGGCGAAGTGCGAGAGCGTCTCGATCGTCGAACCGGACTTGGAGGAGACGACGAAGATCGTGCGGCGGGGGTCGATCCTCTCCGCGAGCTCCCGGATCGCGCCGGCATCGGTGGAGTCGAGGACGTGCAGCTTCTCGGCGCCGAAGGAGCGGCGCAGCACCTCGGGCCCGAGCGAGGAGCCGCCCATGCCCAGCAGCGCCACGTCGTCGTAGTCGAGCGAGCCGGCCCACGCCATGAGGTCGGCCGCCTCGCCGCGCATGCGGTCGGCGACGGTCAGCCAGCCCAGCCGGTTGACGATCTCCGGCGTGCCCTGGGGCGCCCACAGCGTCGGGTCCTTCGCCCAGATCCGCCGGGCGACGTGCTCGTCGGCGGCGCGCTTGACGCGTGCCGCGATCGCGGGCTCGTACGCCTCGGGGATGTTGGACTCGAAGGTGGTGGGCCGGTGGGTGGTGACGGCCTCGCGCTTGGATTCGATGCCCGCGATCAGCTTGTCGAGCGATTTCTCGAAGAGCGCGATGCCCTCGCGCAGCAGCTGATCGGTGACGTCGTTCATGTCGATGCCCGCGTCAGCCAGCGCCTGCAGGTCCCCGGCGGGGTCGATGTCGCACGTGCTCGCGCTGACCTCGGAGCGCTCGGCGGCCGCCAGGAGCGTGGCCATCGGCATGGTGTTGACGGTGTCGGGGCCGACGAGCCCGTCGACGTAGAGCGTGTCGGGGTACTTGGGGTCCTTGACGCCCGTCGACGCCCAGAGGGGGCGCTGCACGGGGGCGCCCGCCGCTCGCAGGGCCGCGAAGCGGTCGCCGCCGAAGATGGCCTGAAAGCGCCGGTAGGCGGCGCGGGCATTGGCCAGTCCCGCCCGGCCGCGCAGCTCGGGATGTCCGGCCTTCTCCAGGCGCTTGTCGACCTCGGAGTCCACCCGGGACACGAAGAACGAGGCGACGGAGTGCACGTCGAGCGACTCGCCCCCGGCGTGGCGGCGCTCGAGGCCCCTGATGAACGCCTCGGTGACGGTCTCGTAGGCCTCCGTGCTGAACAGCAGCGTCACGTTGATGTTGATCCCGCCGGCGATCGCCTCCTCGATGGGGGAAACGCCCTCCGGGGTCCCGGGGATCTTGACCATCACGTTGGGCCGGTCGACCGCCGTCCACAGCCGTCGTGCCTCCGCGAGCGTCTCGTCGCCCTTGCGGGCGAGCATCGGGTTGACCTCGATCGAGACATAGCCGTCGAGCCGGTCGGTCGACTCCCACACCGGCCGCAGGACGTCACAGGCCAGCTGGACGTCCTCGATGGCCAGGGCGTCGTAGAGGTCCTCGGTGCCCTTGCCCTCGCGCGCGCCCTCCGCGAGCGTCTCGTCGTAGTCCGACGAGCCCAGGATGGCCTTCTCGAAGATGGCCGGGTTCGAGGTGACGCCGCGCAGCGAGTCCTCGTCGACGAGCCGCTGCAGCTCGCCCTCGGTGATCAGCGTGCGGCGAATCTGGTCGAGCCAGATCGACGTGCCCGCCTCGGTGATGCGGGCGAGCCGCTCGTTGACTGCTGCGGCGGACGTGCTCATGGCGCTCCTCGTTGTTCGATCTCGGAAACCTTCTCAAGTCGTCGGACATGGCGCTCCTCGCCCGAGAAGCGTGCTCCGGTGAACGCCTGCACGACGTCGGCCGCATAGGCCGGCCCGATGACCCGCGAGCCGAGGCAGATGACATTGCAGTCGTCGTGGGCTACGCACTGGGCGCCCGTGTAGGTGTCGTGGGCAACGGTGGCGCGGATGCCTCGGAACTTGCAGGCGGCGACGGCCACCCCGGCGCCGCTGCCGCAGACGATGACACCGCGCTCGACGGTGCCGTCGAGCACGGCGGCGCACACCCGCGCGGCGATGTCGGGGTAGTCGTCGCATTCTCCGAGGTCGCACGGCTCGTGGCCCGTCTCGCGGAGGGCGTCGAGAACGGCGTCCCGCAACGGCGTTCCCGCGTGGTCGAAGCCCACCGCGACCCTCACGCGAGCGCCGGGCGGGTGGGATGTGATCGTGAGAGCTCCTGGCCGGCCATCAGCGCGGCGCCCAGGACGCCGGCCTCCGGGCCGTAGCGCGCCGCGCGGATCTCGGTCCCGGTGCCCACGCCGCGCAGGACGAACCGCATCGCCGTCTCGCGGGCCGGGCCGAGCAGCAGCTCGCCGGCCGCGCTGCCCGCGCCGCCGCCGATGACGACCACGTCCGGGTCGAAGGTGTTGATGACGTTGGCGATGCCGATGCCCAGGCGCTCCCCGAGGATGCGCAGGCATTCGAGCCCCGAGGCCTCGCCGCGCCTGGCGGCCTCCACGGCGCCCGGCCCGTCGTCCAGCCCGCGCTCGGCGGCCAGGCGGTCAAGCGCGCGCCCGGCGGCCAGGCGCTCGAGCGAGCCGGGCTGCGGGAAGCCCTCGGGAGCGGGTGCGCCCTCCTGCAGCGATGCGCCCATGATGACGTGGCCGAGCTCGGCCGCCGCCCCCGTCGCCCCGCGGTAGATGTGGCCGTCGATCACTATCCCCCCGCCTACCCCGGTGCCGACCGTGAGCATCACGAGGTGGCGCACGTCCACCTTGGCGTCCGGTCCGTGGGCCTCGGCCACGGCGGCCACGGTGGCGTCGTTGTCGACGTAGACGCTGACGCCGACGCGGTCGCCCAGGATGTCTCGCAGCGGGACGTCCTCCAGGGGGATGTTCACCGATGCCCGGGCCATCCCGCGGGCGAAGTCGACCACCGACGGAACGCCGATCCCCACCGCGTCGGCGGGCAGATGGCCCGCGATGGCCTCGGCCAGCTGGTCGACCAACGCCTCCGGCGACGAGGTGTCGGTCGGGCGCACGTCGGGCTCCCCCAGCCGTCCGTCCTCCAGGACGGCGACCGCCACCTTGGTACCGCCGACATCCACGCCGACCAACCGGGTCACCCGCTGCACCCTGTCAGATGTCTAGGGTCCGCGTCGTGGACCAGGCCGAGCTCCTCCAGCGCCTGCGCGCCCGCGACGAGCGAGCGTTCGCCGAACTGGTGCGCGAGTGGTCCCCGGCGATGCTGCGCCTGGCGCGGACCCACACGCCGAGCAGGGCCGTGGCCGAGGAGGTCGTGCAGGAGGCGTGGCTGGGCGTCCTGCAGGGGATCGATCGCTTCGAAGGCCGGTCGTCGCTGAAGACATGGGTGTTCCGCATCCTGGTCAACCGGGCGATGACGCGGGGCGTGCGCGAGGCGCGCTCGGTGCCCTTCGCCACGCTGGCCGCCGGCGAGGCCGCGGCCGACGAACCGGCCGTCGATGCGGATCGCTTCACGCGCGACGGCGCCTGGGCCTCGCCCCCGCGGCGCTGGCAGGACCAGCCCGAACTGGCGTTGCGCTCCGCGGAGACGGTGCAGGTGGCTCGCGACGCCATCCGAGGGTTGCCCCCGATGCAGCGGATGGTGATGACGATGCGGGATCTCGAAGGCTTCGGCTCGGAGGAGACCTGCAACGCCCTGGAGATATCGGAGACCAATCAGAGGGTGCTGCTGCACAGGGCGCGCGCGAAGGTGCGCTCGGCCCTGGAGGCGCACTTCGGAGAAGCCGATGAAGCTGTTCACACGTAAGCCACCACCCATGGCCTGCCGGCAGGCCGTCGAGACGGTCACCGCGTACCTCGAGGGCGCGCTGTCCTCGCGCGATCACGCGCGCCTCGAGGCGCACCTCGCCGATTGCCCGCACTGCACGACCTACGTCGAGCAGATCCGGACGGCGATCGCGGTGTCGGGCTCCATCGAGCCCGACTCGCTCTCCGCCGAGGCCCAGGAGGCGCTGGTCGGTGTCTTCCGGGCGTGGGCCGCCGAGCCCGGCTGACCGTCGTCGATGGGGCCGCGCGCAGCTCGCCGCGTGTAGTGGGGAGCGACGCGGAGGACACGCCCTGCGGTCCTACCCGGATTCCCATCGAGTGGACCGTTGACGGTCCCACGGCCCGTGAACTGTCCACTCGACGATCGGAGGGCCGGCTCGGGCGCTACGCCGGCGCGAGCGTGTCGACGGTCGGAGGGCCGGCGCGGGCGCTACGCCGGCGCGAGCGCGTCGACGAGCGCCGGCACCTGATCGGGCGCGGCGAGCGGCGTGAGGATCAGCGTCGTGATGCCGCCGTCGGCGAACCGGCGGAGGCGCTCCTTCATCTCCTCGGGGCCGCCGAAGAGGAAGATCTCGCGCACGAGCTCCTCCGGGCAGAGCTCGACCGCCTTCTTGCGGTCTCCCGACTCCCAGGCCGCCACCATCGGGTCGAGCTTCTCGCCCCAGCCCAGCCAGCGGAAGAACTCGGCATAGACGCCCACCGTCCCGTAGGCGGCGAAGAGGTGCTTGGCCAGGGCCATGCCCTGCTCCTCGGGCATGGGAACGCAGAAGAACCGGCAGGCCAGCTCCTTCTCGGGTGCGCCGAACGCGTCGCGCACCTGCTCCAGTCCCGAGAGCGGCAGGAAGTTCGTGAACGCCCCCTCGGCGATCTCGGCGGCCAGCGCGAGCATCCGGCCCCGCAGCGCCGCGACGATGATCGGGATGGGCTCTGCGGGAGCGGTCTCGAGCCTGAAGCCGCCGGCACCCCGTTCGCCGGCCAGGACCGGCCGCAGGTTCTCGACCGCCTCGCGGACCTTCGAGAGCGGCTTGACGAACGGGACCTGATTCCAGCGCTCGACGATCACGTTCGAGGACGACCCGATACCGAGCACGAAACGCCCGCCGCTCGCATCCTGCAGAGCGGCCGCCTGCTGGGCCAGGAGGGCCGGGCCCCGCGTGTAGGGGTTGACGATGCCGGTCCCCAGGCGAATGCGCTCGGTGACCGCTGCCGCCATGGCCAGGGGGGTGAACCCGTCGGGGCCGGCGGTCTCCCCGGTCCACAGGTCGTCATAGCCCGCCGCTTCGGCGCGCCGGAAGAGGTCGAGATGGTCGCGCAGGGCGATGCCGGCGAACGGGAGGGTGAGGCCCCAGCGGACATCGGGCATCACGTGACCGTATAGGCTCCCGCCGCGATGGACATCAGCCGCGTCCAAAGGGGGGAGCGGATCGCCATCTACGGCGGCATCCTGCTCATCGTGGGGCTCTTCCTGCCGTGGTATCACCTCAAGACCAACGGGCTCGTGGGGACCACCAAGGGCCCGGCGGATCTCAGCGGGTGGGAGTCTCACCCGACCCTGCGCTGGTTTCTCCTGGCGGCGGCGATCGCCCCGCTGATCCTTGCCTACATCATCGCGCGCGACCACGCTCTGTCCTGGCCCCGCGGCCAGCTGACGTCCGTGGTCGCCATCGCGGCGTTCGGCCTGGTCGGCTACGTCGGTGTGATCCAGCGCCCCGGCGACACGAACTCGCTCATCGGGCTGAAATGGGGCTGGTTCATCGCCCTGCTGGGCCCGATCCTGATGCTCGTCGGCTCGGTCAAGCGGCAGAACGAGACCGAGATCCGCCGCAAGCCGCCCGGGACGATTTGAGCACCGACAGACCCCCATTGCTGCCGGAGCGCAACCTTGCCCTCGAGCTCGTGCGCGTGACCGAGGCCGCCGCGCTCGCCTCGGCCGGATGGATCGGCCGCGGAGACAAGGTGGCGGCCGACCAGGCCGCCGTCGACGCCATGCGCCAGGTGCTCGAGACGGTTCACATGGACGGCGTGGTGGTCATCGGCGAGGGCGAGAAGGACGAGGCTCCCATGCTCTACAACGGGGAGCGGATCGGCGACGGCACGCCCCCGCAGGTCGACATCGCCGTCGACCCGCTGGAGGGCACGACCCTGACGGCCAGGGGCATGGCGCGAGCGCTGTCGGTCATCGCGCTGGCCGAGCGCGGCTCGATGTTCGACCCGGGCCCGTTGCTCTACATGGAGAAGCTGGCAGCCGGTCCGCGATTCGCCGATCTTCTCGACCTCGACCGCCCGATGTCCGAGACACTCAAGCTCATCGCGGAGCGCAAGGGGACCGACATCGGCGACATCATGGTGATGATGCTCGACCGGCCGCGGCACGAGGGCATGCTCAAGACGGTCCGCGATGCGGGCGCGCGCGTGAGCCTGATCGCCGACGGCGACGTGTCCGCCGCACTGCTGGCGGTCTCGGACCCCTCGACCGTCGATGTGCTCTGGGGAGTGGGCGGCACGCCCGAGGGGGTGATCGCGGCCGCCGCGATCAAGTGCACCGGCGGACAGCAGATCGGCCGGCTGTGGCCGCGCAGCGACGAGGAGCGTCAGGCGGCGCTGGAGCAGGGCTACGACCTGGAGCGCCAGCTCACGGTGGACGACCTCGTCACCTCCGACGACTGCTTCTTCTCCGCCACCGGGGTGACCGACGGCGACGTGCTCGAGGGCGTGCAGTTCCGCGACTCGGGCTCTGCCACCACGGAGTCCCTGGTCATGCGCGGGCGGTCGGGCACAGTCCGGCGGATCGCCGCCACGCATGACCGCACCAAGCTGAGCTCGCTCGGCTTCGGAGTGTGATCGACCGGTGCGGAGCTATCGGTGCGCGGCGGCGGCGCGGTCGCGCTCGGCGCGCTCGATCGGGGTCGGGCGATCGCCGGGGTCCGGCACCTCGTCGATGCTCGCAAAGCGGCCCACGCGTGACCGCGCGAGGTCCAGCCGGGCCAGCGAGCGCAGGAAGCGATGGGTGACGAGCACGTGGATGCGTGATTGGGTGTTCGTGTAGATCCAGCGGCCCAGCCGCGATGCGATGGCGGGATAGAAGTTCGCGACCTCCACCTCGACGTGGATGCGGCCGAGGCCGGGCTCGTCGCCGGGGAGGCGCTTCAGGTCGATCTCCAGGAAGCCGTTGCCGCCACGCCCCTGCCTGGAGACGAGCACCCCTCTCTCGATGCGCCAGCGCACGATGCCGCGCACGGTGTCCATCTCGTACTCGGGGGCCTGGAAGGCCAGGAGCACGAACGGCCGGAAGAGCAGGCAGATGAAGCGTTCGCCCTCTGTGTACTTCACGCGGATCAGGCCGAGCGTGACGCGGGTCAGAAACCGCCAGTAGGTCCGCGCGAGGTTCTCGAGCTGGCGCGGGGACCAGAGGCTGTCGGCATCCTCGACCGCCATGATCAGGTCGGCGGCCTGAACGGAGCGCACGGCGCCCGTGGCGTCCATGGTCGTGTGGTCGTCGGGTTGGGTGATGACCGATCGCGCCACCCTCGCCGGCCGGTTGAGCAATCCGTGCAGCATCGCCGGCAAGGCTAGGCGGCCAGCGCTTCGCGCACCGCGTCGTCGAAGCCCAGCGGCGCGCTGTTGATTCCCGCGGGGGGTGGGGTCCTCACGACCATCTCGGCGCTCAGCCCGTGGACGAGCGGCAGGGCGACGCCCCGGTCGGCCGGGGTCACCAGCGCGACCCACCAGGACGACAGCCCGGGGGTGAGGACGGGCACGCTGATCATCAGCGGCTTGCGGTGTCCGGCCACCGTGGCATAGCGGGCCATCATGTCCCGATAGGTCAGCACGTCCGCGCCTCCCAGCTGCACCTCCTGCGGAACGGCCTCACGGTCGGCCAGCACGGCCAGGGTGGCGACGACATCGCGGATGGCGACGGGCTGCGTCCGGGTGTCGACCCAGCGCGGCGTCACCATGAACGGAAGCCGTTCGACCAGCTTGCTCATGATCACGAACGACGCGCTTCCGCTGCCGATCACCATCGCCGCCCGCACGTAGACCAGCTCCTCGACGAGCTCGCGCAGGATCTCGGCGACCTCGTGGCGACTGCGAAGGTGCTGGGAATCCGCCTCCTCGCCCTCCAGGCCTCCGAGATAGACGACCCGCCCGACACCGGCGTCCCGCGCCGCGGTTCCGAAGGCGCGAGCGGCGGCGCGGTCCTGGGCGGCGAAGTCGCCCGCGTTGCCGCGACCCATCGAGTGCACGAGGTAGTAGGCGACGTCGATGCCGTCCACGGCGGCGCCGAGGCCCTCGCCGCTGACCATGTCGCCCTTGACCACCTCGACGCCGGCCGGGAGGCGGGCGGACCGCGGACTGCGGGCCAGCGCCCTGACCTCATGGCCGCGCTCGAGCAGCGCCGGCACGAGCCGGCCGCCCACGTAACCCGTGGCGCCGGTGACCAGTGCCCGGCTCACAGATCCACCAGCTCGACGAGGGCCCCGGCCTGGAGCTCGCCCGTCCCGCGCGGGACGATGGCGAGCCCGTCGGCTCCGATCATCGAGGAGAGAACGTGCGAGCCCTGTGGCCCCGTGACATGGGCGCGGCCGTTCTCATCGAGGCGGACCCGGATGGCCTCGTCGCGCTCCCCATGGCGCGTCACCGCGTGCCCGAGGGTCACCCGGCGGCGTCGCGACAGCTGGGCTCCCTGCAGCGCGAGGAGCGCGGGGCGGGCGAAGAGCACGAAGGTCACGAGGGCGGATACGGGGTTGCCCGGCAGGCCGATCACCAGCGTGTCCTCACGAGTGCCGAACCAGGTCGGCTTCCCGGGGCGCAGGGCGACGCGCCAGAAGCGCTCGGCGACCCCGAGCTGCTCGAGCGCGGGCCGGACGTGGTCGTGGGGACCGACCGAGACGCCCCCGGAGACGAGCAGCAGGTCGGCGTCATCGAGGCCCTCGGCGAGCACCGCGACCGTCGCCGCTCGCTCGTCCGGGGCGCGCAGCGAGGCGACGACGTCGGCGCCCGCCTGCCGTGCGAGGGCGGCGAGTGCAAGCGCATTGGAGTCATGGATCTGGCCCGGGCCGAGCGGCTCACCCGCGGGCACCAGCTCGTCGCCGGTGGCCACGATCGCCAGCCGTGGACGGCGAGCGACCCGCAGGGTGGCGCGGCCCGCGCCGGCGGCGACACCCAGCTCGGCGGGCCCCAGGTGCGTGCCGCTGTGGAGCACGACCTCGCCCGCGCGCAGGTCCTCGCCCGCGTGGCGCACGTGCTCGTCGGCCCGCACCCCGGGCTCGACGAACACCGTGCCGTTCTCCTCGCGCGTGCGCTCCACGATGACGACCGCATCGGCACCCGCCGGCATCGCCGCGCCCGTCGAGATGCGGACCGCCTCGCCATCGCCGACCGCGCCGGGGAACGGCAGCCCGGCGCGAGAGTCCCCGGCGATGAGCAGCGTGCGCCCGGCGGCTCCCGAGCGCACCGCGAACCCATCCATGGCGCTGTTGGCGAACGGGGGAACGTCGTGCTCGGCGACGACGTCCTCCCCCAGTACCCGACCGTGGGCGGCGGCCAGCGCGAGCTCCTCGGACGCCAGCGGCCGCACCGCGGCCAGCACGACGGCCTGGGCCTCGTCGATCGTCAGCACGGGCAGAGCCTGTCAGGAATCGCCTCGCGGCCCGGTCCGGTCCGGCCTCTGTCTGGCCACGCTGGTTTGCTTTGCATCGTGGATCCGCTCGCGCCCGAGCCACGCCGGCCTCGGCCGGTGGCAGGCCTGTCCGTCGTGGATGCGCGCGCGGTCGCCAAGGCGTGGCTGATCGAGCTCGTCGCCGCCGGGTCGCTCGACGACGCGGCCGAACTGCCGGCGGCAGATCTCGCCCGGGAGGGCCCGGGCCTGGCGGGGGCGGTGCTCGCCGCTCTGGGCGACGACGCGGCGCTTCGGCGCCTGGCTTTGGGTGGCAACCTGGCGTGGCTCGCGGCCCGGGCCGCGGCCGTCACCGGGGCGGGTGGGCCGGGCGCGGCCGTGCGCGCCGTCGAGTGCCTGCGCCGCGCCACGCAGTCGGCCATCCTCACGACGGGGCGCCTGGATGCGGTGTCGACCGCCGAGCTCGCCGACCGCCTCGCCCACGTCTGTGCCGTCGTCGCCGAGGCGGCCGCGGGCAGCTTCGCCTCAGACCCGCCGGCCGGCCCTCGCCGCGCCGCGGCAGCGGGGATCGGCCCGCTCACGGGACGCGACGATTGCGCCCCGCTCCCGCCCGCCCGGCGCGAGCGCCGGGCCGAGCCCGCGTCGTGGCGAACCGTGGTCGAGCGCCGCCTGGAGCGTCACGCCGACGACGACAGCCCGTTCGCCCTCCTGGCGATCGAGGCCGACGGCCGCGAGCGCCTCCTCGCCGCCCAGGTCGATGGGGAGGTCGACCGCATGCTCGAAGCGCTGGAGTGCGCGCTGGTGGCGGAGCTGCGGCCGGCCGACCAGCTCCTGCGTGACGAGCCCGGGCGCTACTGGGTCACGGCACCCGACACCGGTCCGGACGCCGGACGCCTGCTCGCCGATCGCCTGGCCGGAGCGGCCTCGGAGGCGGTCGCCCACCACGGCGTCCCGCTCGCCGTCTCGATCGGAGTGGCGACCTGCCCGGAGGACGGCGACGACCCCGGAACCCTGTCGGAGGCGGCCGACCGGGCGATGTTCCGGGTTCGGGCAGCGGGCGCGCCGGTCCCGTAGCCCCCGGGCGTGCGGTGGGAGCGCCGGAGCGGAGCCCTACGGCTGAGCGAGCGAGACCGCCCCGAGCGTGTCGGTGAAGTCGAAGCCCAGCTTCTCGGCGGCTGCGCGGGTGAGATCCCAGTCGGCACCGGCTCCCCCGAAGGGGCCGCGGTCCACGACGGGCACCGTGATCGACCTCCCGTGGTAGAGCAGCGCGACCCTTGTCCCGCAGGGCAGGGTGCGATGAGCGACGCCGACGAGCGTCCGCGTCAGCTTCAGTCCGCACGCCGTCCGGTGGCCGTAGAAGCCCGGCCCGTACCAGGTGGCGCGAGCCTGCTCGAAGACGGTGACCCTGATGACGTCGCCGCGCGACGAGGCGCGGACCCGTGCGGTGCCGGCTGACACCGCACGGACCTGGAGCACGCCGGCCCGATCGGCGCGCCAGCGCGCGACGTAGTTGCCGTCGGCGCCGGCCTGTGCCGTGGCGAGGGTGACCCAGGCGCCCGTCTTGTCGTCCACGCTCTGCACGGCCATGGTGGCGTTCGGCGTCGTCCTCCCGGCGAACCGCACCGACGTTCCGAGGATCGCGTTGGAGCGCGCGTGAAGGCCCGGCCCACCGGTCTGCGCCGGCTCGCCTCCGTAGGTCGCCCCGCCGCTGTCGGTCGCCGACGAGGTGGCCGCGCACGCGAGCAGCAGCACCGTGGCGAGCACGGTCGCGAACATCGCGGATTGGCGCGGGGGAAAGCTCATGTCCTCGTCGTTGGGCCTACGGGGTGAGCTGACGGGCTCGCGCTGTGACGATCGCGCTACCAGGCCGGTGAATGGCCCGGATTCGCCCCCGCGAAACGACGACTGCCGCTCCGCATTGGTTCCCCCGCCCTCCGCGTGCTGACACGCGGAGGCTCGGCTGACGGGCGGGACAGTAGCGAAGTTATGGCAACCGCCGCGTCGTGGGCGACGGTGGTGCGGTCAGGACCGACCGAGCCGGCCCAGTGCGGACTTCAGCGCCTGACCGCCGACGGCCAGCCCGATCTGCGCCAGCTCCCCTGCCGCCTGCACGGCCGTGGCGAGCAGCTCCACGCCCGACGGCGCCGTGTGCCCCTGCCCGTCGCGCGGGGGGGCAAAGCCGGCGGGCGGGATGCGCCTGGACCCCGGCTTGGCCCGCGGCGTGCCGGGGCCCTTGCGGGTGGACGGCCGGGGCTTTGCCGGCGCTGCCGCCTTGGCCTTCGGCCGCGCCGCGGTCTTGGCTTTGGGCCGCGCCGCGGTCTTGGGCCGCGCCGCGGTCTTGGCCTTGGGCCGCGCCGCGGTCTTGGCCTTCGGCCGCGCGCTGGTCTGCGCATCCGTGGAGCCCCTCGACTTCGCACCCTGCGTCTTGGGCGCGGCGCGCTTGGTGCTGCGGCGCTGGGGCCGGGTGCGGGGAAGGCTCGACAGGACGTCGGGCGTGGGCTCCTCGGGGGGCATGCACGCATTCTCGCCCATCGGCGAATCGGCTGCTTCGAGGAGGGCCGGATCGTGTGGACGACAGGCGGGCCGGCCGGCACACCGAAAGTTTCAGCAGTCTTCGTCGTTACCGGGATATGGGTGAGGAGGCCCTAGACTGCCTCCCAACTCGCTCAGGACCTGAAAGTCGACATGTCTGTACTGGATCTTCAAGAGCTCGATGAGATCAAGGGCCTGCTCGCCAAGGGCAAGCTCGTGGGCGTCCTGACCTTTGGCGAGATCGCCACGGCGGTCTCCGAACTGGACCTCGACGAGGCCGATGTCGAGGAGCTGCACCAGTTCTTCGAGAAGTCCGAGATCGAGCTCGTCGAGGAGGACGCCGCCGCGACCGCCGCCGCCGCTCAGCCCGAGCGCGCCCCCGATAAGCGCGGCCGCCGCAAGACCAAGACGCAGCTCGACCTTCGCCCGGACATGACCACGGACAGCCTCCAGCTGTTCCTCAAGGACATCGGCAAGGTCCGCTTGCTCACCGCGCAGGAGGAGGTCGACCTCGCCAAGCGCATCGAGCGCGGCGACCTCGACGCGAAGCAGAAGATGGTCGAGTCGAACCTTCGCCTCGTGGTCTCGATCGCCAAGAACTACCGCAACCAGGGTCTGCCGTTCCTCGACCTCATCCAGGAGGGGACGCTGGGCCTGGTCCGCGCCGCGGAGAAGTTCGACTACCGCAAGGGCTTCAAGTTCTCGACCTATGCGACCTGGTGGATCCGCCAGGCCATCGCCCGCGCACTGGCCGACAAGGCGCGGACGATCCGCATCCCGGTGCACGTCGTGGAGAAGCTCAACAAGATCGGCCGCGCGGAGCGCAAGCTGGTCACGGAGCTGGGCCGCGAGCCCACCGCCGAGGAGATCGCCGACGTCACGGGCATCGAGCCGGACGAGGTCGACTCGATCAAGCGCTCGGCGCAGGCCCCGGTCTCGCTCGAGAAGCCGGTCGGCGACGAGGAGGAGTCCGAGTTCGGCCAGTTCATCGCCGACGAGCGGGCGGAGTCGCCCTACGAGCGGGCGGCCGAGATCCTGACCAAGGAGGCCCTGCGCGAGGCGCTGGAGAACCTCTCCTACCGTGAGCGCCGCGTGCTGGAGCTTCGCTATGGGCTGGGGGGCGAGCATCCCCGAACGCTCGACGAGGTCGGCCGCACCTTCAACGTCACGCGCGAGCGGATCCGCCAGATCGAGAACCAGTCGCTGAAGAAGCTCCAGAGCCTCGCCGAGGCCCAGAAGCTTCGTGATGTCGCCTGAGGGGCCGTCTCGCCGCTAGCCGGCGGGTGGCGACGGCGGGCGCACCGCGTCCACCGCGTGGCGTGCCGCGGAATCGGCCTGGCGCGCGGCGGACTCGGCCAGATGGCGCGCGGTGTCACGTGCGGATCGGCGCTCACGGGCGCCGATGCGTGGGCCGCGGTACTGAATCTGCTGTTCGCGCAGGATCCGCGCATAGCGGCGGATCATCCGCATCTGGGGCGTGTCGGCTGCCATATCCGGGGACAGGTTTACCCTCGCGTCCCGCCGATGAGCCGCCGATCATGGACAACGTAACGATCCGTACATGTTGAGCCGCATGCCGTCCCTGGGCCTCGGGACGTGGCAGCTCGAGGGGCAGGATGCCGCAGAGGCGGTCCGCGATGCCCTCGATCTGGGCTACCGGCACATCGATACGGCGCGCATGTACGGCAACGAGCGGGAGGTCGGCGCCGGTTTGCGCGACGCGGGCTCCGACCGCGACGAGGTGTGGATCACGACCAAGGTGTGGCGTGACGACCTCGATCCTGACCGGCTGCGCCGATCGGCGGAGGCGTCGCTCACCGACCTCGGCCTCGATCAGGTCGATCTGCTGCTCGTGCACTGGCCGAACCCGGCGGTGGCGCTCGGTGACACGCTCGCGGCTCTGCACCGGGTGCGCCAGGACGGCCTTGCCCGCCAGATCGGGGTCAGCAACTTCCCCAGCGCCCTGCTGCGCGAGGCGATCGCCCAGTTTCCCATCTTCTGCGACCAGGTCGAATACCACCCCTATCTCTCACAGCGCCCGGTTCTCGACGCCGCCCATGCCCATGGGGTGGTCGTCACCGCGTACTCGCCGTTGGGCAGCGGCGCCCTGCTGCGTGACCCCGTCCTCTCCGAGATCGCCGCGGGCCGCGGCTGCTCGGCGGCGCAGGTCGCGCTGCGCTGGCTGCTCGACCAGGGCGGTGTGGCCGCCGTGCCCAGGGCCGCGTCGCCCGAGCATCGAGCCGCGAACCTCACCGCGCTGGACCTGCCGCCGCTGACCTACGAGGAGCGTGCGCGCGTCGACGGGCTGGCGCAGGGGCGGCGGTTCATCAACCCGTCGTTCGCGCCGGCCTGGGACCCGTAGAGCGGCGGGCCGGATTCCTCGGGGCGTCCCCGGGGCCATCGACGGGCAGAGCTCATCCGGGCTCGAACACCATCCGCTCAAGGAATTGTGCCGAACACCCGACTCTTGTGGTGTGTTCGACGTCCTGACCGTCCTTCGCCACCTCGTCGCCGCCGGCGGCTCGGACCTGCACCTCAAGGTGGGGGGCCCGCCGCTGATCCGGGTCGATGGCGAGCTTCAGCCCATTCCCGACACGGAGCGGCTCGGTCCTGCCGACACGACCGGTGCGGTCGAGACGCTGCTCACCGACCCCGCGCGCCTGGCCGAGTTCGCCGACGAGAAGGAGGTCGACTTCTCCTACGGCATGGACGGGGTCGCACGCTTCCGCATCAACGCCTTCCATCAGCGCGGGAGCGTCTCGCTCGTCTGCCGCACCATTCCCGTGGCCATCAAGACCCTCGAGGACCTGGCGCTGCCTCCCGTGCTGCGCGAGCTGGCCGAGGAGGAGCGCGGCATCGTGCTGCTCACGGGCACCACGGGCTCGGGCAAGTCGACGACGCTGGCGGCGATCATCGATCACATCAACAGCACGATGGCCAAGCACATCGTCACGATCGAGGATCCGATCGAGTTCCTGCACGCCGACAAGCGCTCCCTGATCAACCAGCGCGAGATCGGGACGGACACCGCCTCGTTCAAGCGCGCGCTGCGACGCGTGCTGCGCCAGGACCCCGACGTCATCCTGATCGGGGAGATGCGCGACGAGGAGACGGTTCATACCGCCCTCAGTGCCGCCGAGACCGGCCACCTGGTGCTCTCGACCATCCACACCGTCGACGCCGCGGAATCCGTCAACCGGATGATCGACTTCTTCGAGCCGCACATGCACGGGCAGGTGCGCGCGATGCTGGCCGGGACGCTCAAGGGCGTCGTCTCGCAGCGGCTCGTCCCGGGCGCAGACGGTGGGCGGGTCGCCGCCGCCGAGATCATGCGCATGACCGGCCGCGTCCGTGACCTGATCATGGACCCGGCGCAGACCGGGCGCCTCGGGGAGGTCATCGCCGAGGGCGCCTACTACGGCATGCAGACCTTCGACCAGGCCCTGTTCGCCCACGTCAAGGCCGGGCGCGTCACGGTCGACGACGCCCTGACGTACGCCACCAGCCCGCACGACTTCAAGCTGCTCCTCGACGCCGACGGCAAGCGCGGCACCACGATGGAGGATCTCGCCGAGGCTCAGGAGCGACGCGCGGCCTGAGCGTGGCGGGGCCCGCGAATCCCTGCTTCAGTTGGTAAAGTAATGGCATGGCCGTCGACGAGACCTGCCCCGTCTGCCTGACCGCCGATATCGTCTGCGCCAAGTGGACGCTGCTGCTGGTCCGTGACCTCGCCGAGGGCTGCTCGCGGTTCTCCGAGCTGGAGCGCTCGCTGCAGGGCATCAGCCCGCGGACGCTGTCGCTGCGGCTTCGCGCGCTCGAGGAGGTGGGCATCGTCGAGCGCCACACCTACGCCGAGGTTCCGCCTCGCGTCGAGTACGCCCTGACCGACAAGGGCGACGCGCTGCTGCCGATCATCGACGACATGCGCTCCTACGGCGAACGCTGGCTCGGCCCGGAGTGTGCGGCGCGCGCCGCCGCCGAGTCGCTCGTCTCCGTCGCGTAGCGCGAACCGCGTTCTGCGCGGCCCGGCTTCGCCGCGCCTCGCCACCTTTCGCCCCGCCCCGCTTCGCCGCTTCTCGCCGCGCCGCCTTTCGCCGCGCCGCGCCGTGCATCGCCTCGCCGGGCAGGAAGTAGGCCGTCGCCGCCGAACGAGGGACGAATGCGCAACCGGCAGCTGCACGGCACCCTGCGCGCCTTCGCGGAGGAGGCGGCCTGGACCCTGGCCGCCGAGACCGCCGGCGGCGCGGAGCTGCCGTTCGACGTCATCGAGGAGCCGGGACGCGGCGGGCCATCGCTCTACTGCTACCGCCCCGATACCGCAGGGTTCATCGCCGAGCGCAAGCGCGCGCTGTGTGAGCTCGAGAACTGGCTTCCCGCCGTGCACGCCATCGGCTCGTGTGGCGGCCTCGAGGGCTACCTGCGATCGCGCGGCCATACGCACGTCCCGGTCGAGGGTCGGGACCTGGCCGAAGCGGTGTTGCGCGCCTTCCTCGGCGCGCTGTTCGAGGACCTTTCGGAGTTCGTCCTCGGCGACGAGCGGTTCACGCGGGCCTACGGCGAGCTCGAGGAGCAGCTGGTGGGCGGCGCGCAGGGCGTCGAGGTCATCGTCCCGCTTCTCGGGCTCGAGATCGAGTCCGCGGAGGTGGCCCTGGGGGACGGGCTGTTCCTGGTGCGCCCGACCAACCTCGAGCGCGTTCCCGAGGCCGCTACCTGGGATGGCGATCTCGAGACGGTCCTCGCGCTGGTCCGCGGTGACGACGAGGCCATCGCCGGGAACGCTGCGGTACGCGTGCGCCGGCTCGTCACGGCGCTGCGCCTCTACGACCCCGCGCGGGTGGCCATGGGTCCGGCGGCGTGGATCCGCACGGCCGAGGGGCCCTGGCAGGTCGCTCCGACGGGCTCCGGCGGGCTGGCCATCGGGACGCTGTCGCTGGCCGCCGACCAGGAGGACGAGCTGCGGGGATTCTGCAACCTGGTCTGGCGCCGCATGCCCCGCGGCGGTCCCCTCGCGTGGGCGCTGCAGCGCTTCGACATGGGCAGCGAGCGCGCGGCCGGCCAGCGGGTCACCGACCATCTGCTCGCGCTACGGGCGCTCCTCGAGCCGGAGGGGCCGCAGAGCGGCCTGTTGGCCGACCGCGTGGCGACCCTGTGCGCGAGCGCCGAAGAGCACGACGCGGTCGCGGAGCGGATCGCGCATGCCTGCTCGCTCGAGCAGGTCCTGATCGCGGGCCACGGCGCAGTCGCCGCCGACGTCGAGATCGTCGCCTCTCACCTCGCGGGCCACCTGCGCGCGATCCTGCGCGACGTCCTATGCGGCCACCTCGACTCCGACGTCCGGCGGCTGGCCGACGAGCTCCTGGAGGGGACCGAGGCGTAGCCGCGGCCTGCGATGGGCGGCGCGCCCTCCCCGATCGGTCACGGCCGAACCGGGTCGGGGACGGGTTGGGCTCATCCGCAGAACAGGTGACGGCGGACGGCGGCCAGGCCATCGATGTCGTGGACCGAGCCGGCGAGGTGGGGAACCACCGCGACCACGTCGGCTGCGAGCGCCAGCTGCAGGCGCGCGATCGCGGCGGCGTCGCGCTGGGCCAGGCTGTCCATCTCGGCCGCCGCCGCCACCACCTTGGCCGCCAGGGGGGCGCGCAGGGCCGGGAGGTGCCCACGGGTGTGATCGTGGACGCGGTTGACGATGAGGCCTCCGAACGGCATCCCGGCCGCTCGCAGCTTCTCGCCGAAGTAGATGGCCTCCTCGACCGGCTCGCGCTGTGGGGAGGCGACGATCAGGAAGGTCGTGGCCGGATCGGTCAGCAGCTGCTTCACGCCTGCGACACGCTCGGAGAAACCGGCGAGCAGTCCGCCCAGCGAGCCGAAGAACGCCGAGAGGTCATCGAGCAGCTCGACGCCGGTGACACGGCTGAGGGCCCCGAGGACGACGCTCGTCCCGCGCCCGACCACCCGCGCCGCCAGGCCCGTGGGAGCCAGGAAGGCCCGCAGCGCCCGGCCCTCGAGGAATCCCGCGAGGCGGTCGGGGGCGTCGAGGAAGTCGAGCGCGTTGCGGCTCGGGGGCGTGTCGAGGACGACCACGTCGAACCGCCCGTCGCGAGCGAGCTCGTAGAGCTTGGCCATGGCCGTGTACTCCTGAGAGCCGGCGACCGCGCCGGAGAGCTGCGCGTAGATGCGGTTGTCGAGCACGTCGCGCGCGCTCTGCTCGTCGGGGGCGAGGTGGGCGATGAGCTCGTCGAAGGTGCGCTTCGGATCCAGGGTCATCGCCCACAGCTCGCCCGAGACCTCGACACCATGGCCGGCGAGCCGGTGGGCGTCGACGCGCAGCGGCTCGTTCTCGAGCGAGTCCAGCCCGAGCGCATTGGCAAGACGCCTGGCGGGATCGATGGTGACCACGGCGACCCGAGCGCCATCGGCGGCGAGGCCGAGCGCGACAGCGGCCGCCGTGGTGGTCTTGCCGACGCCCCCCGCGCCCGCGCAGATCACCACGCGCTTGCCCGCCAAGGCGGTGATCACAGCGCTCTCTTCAGGCGGTCGGCGAATCGCCCGATCGCCGCGGCATCGATGCCGGCGGCCAGGAACGGCAAACGCACGGGAGGGTGGTCCAGTCCGGCCCGCAGGCGGCGCATCTGGCCGCGCTGTCCCCGGGCGCGGGCATGAGCCCACAGGGCAGCGGCGACCGGCGATCCCGCGGGCGCCCCGAGGGCCGCGAGCTCCGCGGCCTCGCCACCGTCGAAGCGGTCCGCGGCGACGCCGTTGACGACCACAAGCGCGAGCTCGAGCCCCATCCGTTCCCGCAGCGCGAGGCGCAGCTCGAGCGTCTCGTTGACCGGCGTCTCCTCGGGCAGCGCCACCGCGACCACCGCGGTCAGGGACGGATCGCCCAGGGTGGCGCCGATCAGGCCCGCCTGGCGGTGGATGGGCCCCACCCGGGCGGCGTCCGAGAACGTTCGCGGCGCGCCCAGGAGGGCGAGGCCGTGGCCGCTGGCCGGGGCATCGAGCACCACGACGTCATACGGCTGGGCCCCCGGGAGCCGGCGCCTTGGCGCCGCCAGCTCCCAGACCTTGCCGATCGTCAGCAGCTCGTTCATGCCGGGCGTCGCCTCGACGAACGCCGAGAAGGTCCCCGAGCGCGAGAGCAGCTCCGCCACCGCGCGCGGCAGCTGGTCCTGCAGGTACTCCTCCATCGCGTCGCGCGGCGTCACCGAGACGTGGTCCACGGCAGATCCCTGGAGCAGCCGGAGCGTGTCGGACCGCGCCCCGACCTCCACCACGACCACCCTCAGCCCGCGCCGTGCGGCCGCGACCCCCAACGCCGCCGCGACGGTCGACTTGCCGACGCCGCCCTTGCCGGTGACCACGACGAGGTCTCGGTCCAGGAGGTCCGGCACGGGCGCAGAGCCTAAGGCCCTCGGGACGGGCCCGGCGTCCGAGGGTCAGCCCGACCAGGGCACTACCTCCGGCTGGATCGTGATGCCCAGCCCGCGGATCGGGGCGCCGTAGGCCAGCCCGAAGGGGTTTCCGCCCACCTCGTCTGCTAACGCGCATGGAGGAATCCATAACGCGCGTGCGAATAACGCGCCGTGTACGGGATTCCCGACCAGAAAGCTGAGCCTTCCGTGGAGAACAGGGCCAAGGTCATCGCCTTTGCGAACCAGAAGGGCGGTGTCGCCAAGACGACCACGACGCTGAACCTCGCCTGCGCCTTCGCCGAGGAGGGCCATCGCGTCCTCTGCTGCGACATGGATCCGCAGGGCAACCTGACGATGTCGCAGGGCATCGATCCCGACACCGTCGAGAAGTCGATGTTCGACGTGCTCGTCCACGGGACGTCGATCCGCGAGGTCACCCGCAAGCGCGAGGTGGACATCGCCTGCGCATCGATCGACCTCGCCGGCGCCGAGATCCAGATGAGCGCGATGATCGGACGGGAGCGGGCGCTGGAACGGGCGTTCAAGCCCGTTCTCGAGGACTACGACTTCATCTGCATCGACACACCCCCGAGCCTCGGACTGCTGACGATCAACGCGCTGACGGCCGCCGACAAGGTGATCGTCCCCGTACAGTGCGAGTATCTGTCGATGCGTGGGCTGATCCAGCTTCAGAACACCCTGCAGATGATCCGCGAGCACCTCAACCCGGACGTCGACATCGAGGGCATCCTGCCCACGCTGGTGGACTCCCGGACGATCCACGCCAAGGAGGCGATCGAGATCCTCGAGGAGAACTTCGGCGATCGGGTGTTCGCCTCGCGCATTCGCAAGACCATCCGCTTCGCGGAGGCCCCGGTGAAGGGGATGTCCGTGCTCAAGTACGACCCGGACGGCGTCGCGGCGCAGTCCTATCGCGATCTCGCGCAGGAGGTTCTCGCAAATGCCAAGCGGTCCTAACAAGCGGGCGTCGATGCGGGAGGGCCCGCTGGCCGATCTCTTCCGCAAGACCGAGAAGTCCCCGGGCGGCGAGCCGCCGCGCGACCAGGCGCCGGCCGAGCAGCCACCGCCCGAGGTGCCGCGCCAGGCCGAGCGGCCTGCTCCCGAGGTCCAGGCGGTGCCCACGGGCGACCAGCAGCGCCGCGAGGTCCCGCACCCGTCGCTGGCAATACCGCCGGTGGAGCGTCCGGCGATCCCTTCGCCCCAGGAGCGCCTGCGCCACGCGTTCTCATCGGAGCTGCCCGAGAACCTCCTGGACCATCCCGCCGCTCACGCGCCGCGTGAGGACGTCTACGCCCGCGGCGATGCCCCGTCCGCGTTTGGCGTCGCACGGCCGGTCGGACACCCGGTCATCCGCGTCATCGGGGTGGGCGGCGCCGGGGTCAACGCGGTCAACCGCATGGTCGAGGCCGCGGTCGAGGGCGTCGAGTTCGTCGCCATCAACACCGACCTGCAGTCGCTGCAGCAGTCCACCGCCGACATCACGCTGCACATCGGCAGCCAGATCACGCGGGGCCTGGGCGCCGGTGCCAATCCCGATCTGGGCCGGTCGGCCGCGATGGAGGAGTACGACAAGATCAAGGCGCTCATCAAGGGCAGCGACATGATCTTCATCGCCGCGGGTGCCGGCGGGGGGACGGGCACGGGCGCGGGCCCGATCGTCGCCCGCATCGCGCGCGAGATCGGAGCGCTCACGGTGGGCATCGTCACCAAGCCGTTCGGCTTCGAGGGCACCCGCCGGCGCGAGCTCGCCGAGACCGGGATCCAGACGCTGGCCGAGGAGGTCGACACGCTGATCGTCGTGCCCAACAACCGGCTGCTCAGCGTGCTCGACAAGCAGACCTCGATGATCGACGCCTTCCAGGTCGCCGACGACGTGTTGCGGCAGGGCGTCCAGGGCATCTCGGACCTCGTCACGCTGCCTGGGTTGATCAACCTCGACTTCGCGGACGTGCGGACGATCATGTCCGAGGCCGGCAACGCGCTGCTGGGCATCGGCATGGGCACGGGCGACAAGCGGGCGATCGAGGCGGCCACCGCCGCGGTGTCCTCCCCGTTGCTCGAGACGAGCATGGAGGGCGCGCGCAAGATCCTGCTCTCGATCACCGGCGGGCCGGACCTGTCGCTGTTCGAGGTCAACGAGGCGGCCAAGGCCGTTTCGGAGGCCGCGCACCCCGACGCGAACATCATCTTCGGCGCCATGGTCGACGAGAACCTGACCGAGGAGGTGTGGGTGACCGTCGTGGCCACGGGCTACAGCGGCGAACGCCTCTCGAGGCCCAAGCGGGTGACCGAGCCTGCGGGCGAGCCGCGGGTGGCGGACACACGCGGCCCCTCGATGACGCAGCGGACGGGTCTCGGCGTGAACGAGATCGACGTGCCGGAGTTCCTGCCGCGGCGCTGATCCGGCGGCCCATGGGCGCCAGATCTCAGCGCGGCCGCTCGGGTAGCTTCGAGGAATGGCTTCTGCAGGCATCTGCGCCGCCGGCCACCCGCTGACCGCGGAGGCCGGAGCGAGAACGCTGCGCGAGGGCGGCAACGCCGTGGATGCGGCGATCGCCGCGATGCTCACCTCGTGGGTCGCCGAGCCGCTGCTGACCGGGCCCGGAGCCGGGGGGTACCTGCTCGTCGCGGGGGCGGGGACCCGACCGGTGCTGCTCGACTTCTTCGTGGCCGCGCCCGGCGGCGACGCGGCGACGCGCGGCGAGCTGCTGGCCGTCGACGTGTCCTTCGGCGACGCGTCACAGGTGTTCCACGTGGGCGCGGCATCCTGTGGCGCCTACGGGACGCCCGCGGGGGTGGTGGCGGCCGGCGAGCGGTGGGGATCGGTGCCCCTGGAGCGGCTCGGCGAGCCGGCGGCCCGCCTCGCGCGGGACGGTGTACCGGTCAACCGCCAGCAGGCCTACATCTTCGAGATCCTCGGCGGCCTCGTCGCCACCGATGCGACGGCCATGGCCGAGTTCGCGCCCGGCGGCCGTCCGCTACGCGAGGGAGAGCCCTTTCGCTCCGCTGCGCTCGCGGACACGATCGAGCGGCTCGGGGCCGAGGGGGCCGCGCCCTTCTACACCGGTGACATCGCGGCGGCCGTCGTCGCCTTCCTCGGCGAGCGAGGAGGCGTGCTGACGGCGCAGGACCTCGCCCGCTATCGCGCCATCGAGCGCGAACCGGTGCGCACCGCCTACCGCGGCCGCGAGGTCCTCACCAACCCACCGCCCAACGCGGGAGGGGTGCTCATCGCCCTGGCGCTCGCGAAGCTCGATCGCGTCGATGGCCCCCCGACCGTGCCGCAGATCGTGGAGGTCATGGAGGCCGTGCAGGCCGAGCGCACGCCGGCGTTCGCCGACGGGCTCTCCGAACCCGGTTTCGCCGAGCGCTTCCTCGCGTCGCGCCTGGGCTCGACGACGCACATCTCGGTCGTCGACGCGGCGGGCCTCGCCTGCAGCGTCACCTGCACCAACGGCGAGGGTTGCGGGCTCGTGGTTCCTCACACCGGTATCCATGTCAACAACATCATGGGCGAGGAGGACCTCAGCCCGCTGGGCTTCCACACCGCTCCCGCGGGACGGCGGATGCCGTCGATGATGGCGCCCACCGCCGTCCTGGGCCCCGATGCGCAGCTCGAGCTCGTGCTGGGCAGCGCCGGATCGAACCGGATTCGCTCCGCGATCCTGCAGACGATCATCGGGGTCGTCGACCTCGGCCTCTCCGCGGACGCCGCCGTCCGCGCCCCGCGCGTGCACTTCGAGGCCGGCACGGTCTACGCCGAGCCCGGGGTGCCCACGGCAGGGCTCCGGAACGGCGGCCGTGATGTGGTGGCCTTCCGGGACCCCAACCTGTTCTTCGGAGGCGTCCAGGCGGTCGAGCGAGCGCCCGCCACCGGCGCGTTGCGCGGTGCGGGCGACCCCCGCCGGGGCGGAGCCGTGGCGGTGGCGGGGGATCCACGGCCGGGCGGGGGCGCCGCTCTCGCCGAGAACGGTTCTGGATAGGGGGCCGGCAGGCCGGCGGTCGCTCGTGGCCACGGGCTGAGACGATTCCCCGGTGTCTCGCCTCCCACTCGGGCTGCTGCCGGCGGTCGTGGCCCTCGCGGGTTGCGGAACCGCCGGCGCCGACCTGCTCGTCGCGGGGCGGTCGGGCTCGATCCCGGGCGCCGCGCTGACGATGCGCCTGATCGACGATGGTCAGGTGGTGTGCAACGGCGCGACCCACCGGTTGAGCAGCGCCGAGCTGATCGAGGCGCGAAAGGTCGTCCGCGACCTGGCCGAGCCGGCGCGGCGCGGCGTGAGCCTGCCCCCCGGCCACCCGTCGATCCTGCGCTTCCGGATCCGCACGGTCGACGGACTGGTCGGCTTCAGCGACACCTCGGCGGGCCAGCCCCAGGTCTTCTACCGCGTTGCCCAGCTGATCCGCGGGATCGCCAGGGGGGACTGCGGCCTGCCGCGGTGATCGAGAGGCGGCCGAGGCGCTGGGGGCGCGGCGGATCAGCCGGCCCCACCGCTCACCGCTGCGCGACGGCCGGCACGAGCCACAGCACGCCGAGGGGCGGCAACGTCAGCACCGCGCTGAACGGCTGTGAGTGCCACGGCAGGCCCTCCGCCTCGACGCCACCGAGGTTGCCGACGTTCGCGCCGCCATAGGCCTCGGCATCCGTGTTGAGCACCTCGTTCCATGCTCCCGACCGCGGGAGGCCGAGGCGGTAGTCCTCGCGTGGGACGGGGGTCAGGTTGCAGACGCAGACGAGGACGCGTTCGCCCCCCTCGCCGAGGCGGGCGAAGGCGACCACCGACCGCTCGGCGTCGTTGGGCTCGATCCAGAAGAAGCCGCCGGGGTCCGAGTCGCGCTGCCAGAGCGCCGGCTCGGCGCGGTAGGCGTGGTTGAGGTCACGCACGAGCGACTGGACCCCCGCGTGCCGGGGATCCTCGAGCAGGTGCCAGTCCAGCGAGCACTCCTCGCTCCACTCTCGTTGCTGGGCGAACTCCTGGCCCATGAACAGCAGCTTCTTACCGGGGTGGGCCCACATGTAGGCGTACAGCGCGCGCAGGTTGGCGAGCTTCTGCCACCGGTCGCCCGGCATCTTCTCCAGCAGCGAGCCCTTGCCGTGGACGACCTCGTCGTGGGAGAGCGGGAGGATGAAGTTCTCGCTGAACGCGTACATGAGCGAGAACGTCAGCGCGTGGTGGTGGTGGCGCCGGTAGACGGGGTCCTGCTGGAAGTAGGCCAGCGTGTCGTGCATCCAGCCCATGTTCCACTTGAAGCCGAAGCCGAGGCCACCGAGGTAGGTCGGCTGGGAGACGCCGGGCCAGGCGGTGGACTCCTCGGCCGCCGAGATCACGCCGGGCACCTCGGCGTGAACGACCTCGTTGAGCTCTGAGAGGAACGCGACCGTCGCGAGGTCCTCGCGCCCTCCGAACTCGTTGGGAATCCACTCGCCCTCCTTGCGCGAGTAGTCGAGGTAGAGCATCGAGGCGACGGCGTCGACGCGCAGGCCGTCGGCGTGATACTCGCGCAGCCAGTAGAGGGCGGAGGCGAGCAGGAAGTTGCGCACCTCGTTGCGGCCGAGGTTGAACACCATCGTGCCCCAGTCGGGATGTTCGCCGCGCCGCGGGTCCTCGTGCTCGTAGAGCGCCGTGCCGTCGAAGCGCCGCAGCGCCCAGTCGTCCTTGGGGAAGTGCGCCGGCACCCAGTCGAGGATCACCCCGAGGCCGTGATCGTGAAGGCGATCGACGAAGGCGCGCAGCTCGTCGGGTGAGCCCAGGCGTGGCGTGGGAGCGAACTGCGACGTCACCTGATAGCCCCATGAGCCGGCGAAGGGATGGGCCATCACCGGCAGCAGCTCGAGATGGGTGAAGCCCATGTCCTGCGCGTAGGCGGCCAGCTGTTCGGCGAGCTCCGTGTACGTCAGCGGCCCGCCGTCCTCGCCCGGGTGGCGCCGCCAGGACTCGAGATGGACCTCATAGATCGAGATCGGCGCGCTGTGCTGCCGGGTCTCGGCGCGCCGATCAAGCCACTCCCGGTCGCCCCACGCATGGTCGGAGCGGTTGACCACCGACGACGTCTCGGGCGGGACCTCGGCCTCGAAGGCGAACGGATCGGCCTTCAGGCGCTCCTGGCCGTCCTGGGTGAGCAGCGCGAACTTGTAGCGCCGCCCGGGCCGGACGTCGGGGAGGAAGAGCTCCCAGATGCCCGAGGACCCCATGGAGCGCATCGGGTGCAGCCTTGCGTCCCATGAGTTGAAGTCGCCGACGACCGACACCGCGCGGGCGGCCGGGGCCCATACCGCGAACGAGACGCCGGACACGCCCCCGAGCTCGCGCAACCGGGCCCCGAGCCGGCAGTAGAGCTCCTCGTGGCGCCCCTCGCCCGCGAGGTGGAGGTCCATCTCCCCGATCGTCGGCCCGAACGCGTAGGGGTCTCGCAGCGTGAAGGTATTGCCGTCCGGATAGGCGACCTCGAGCTCGTAACGCAGCGGCAGCTCGCCACGGACGCTTGCTTCGAAGACGCCGCCCTCGTGCGTTCGCTGAAGGGCAACGCGCGCCGTCGCTCCCTCCACGAGCAGGGTGATCCGCTCCGCCCCCGGCCGGTATGCGCGCACGACGACGCTTGCGCCCTCCTGGTGGGCGCCCAGGACCGAATGCGGGTCGGCGTGCCGGCGGGCGACGATGTCGTCGAGGGCGCTCATGACCCGGTCTCCGCCCGGCCCTCCAGCAGGCGCAGGATCCCCGTGACGGGGATCTTCACCCAGTCGGGGCGGTTGTTGAGCTCGTAACGCAGTTCGTAGACCGCCTTCTCGAGCTCGAAGATCGACAGCAGCTGCTCCGTCGCCGATCGGCCATGGGGCAGGAGCGACGGGTCAACCGTCGTGAAGTAGCCCTCCAGGAACGCCTCACGCGCCCGGGGCTCCCAGTCCTGGGGCGCGGGCGAGCCGTGCTGGAGCTCGCTCGCCGAGACCGCATAGGCGAACGAGCGCAGCATTCCGGCCACGTCACGCAACGGGGAGCGCTTGCGCCGGCGCTCGGCCAGTGACCGGGCGGGTTCGCCCTCGAAATCGAGCACGAGCCAGTCTCCGTCGGCGTAGAGAGTCTGGCCGAGGTGCAGGTCACCGTGATGGCGGATGACCCGGCCGCCGCTCGCCACCTGCGTGAGCATGCGCAGGAGGTCGCGCACCTCCTCGCCGCGGCCGGCGATCTCGGCGGCCTCCGGGCGGTCGGCCAGGTCGAGGAAGATCCGCTCGATCTCCTCGTCGATGGTCGCGGTCAGCAGCCCGAGCGACTCCACCGAGGGCTCCTCGGGTGCGAACGCCGGATCGCCGGAGTCCGAGCCCAGCACGGCGTGCATGCGACCGATGACCTCACCGAGGCGCCCCACGCGCTCCAGGAAGGCGGCGGGGTCGGTGTTGAGCTCCTCGAGCGCCAGCTCCCAGCCGTCCCGGGCGCCGCCGATGAACCGCTGGAGCAGGCCGAGCGTCGCGTCGAGGTTCCGGCCCTCGATCTCATACCAGCCGGCCAGGCCCGGGATGTGCTCGAAGCCGTGCTCGGTCAGAAAGCGCGAGATCTCGAGGTCGGGGTTGATGCCCGGCTCCACGCGGCGGAAGACCTTGAGGATCAGCTCGCTCCCGAAGACGACCGACGAGTTGGACTGCTCCACGCCGATCGGGCGTGGCTCGGGCCGGCCCCTACCGAGATCGAGCCCCTGGAGTCGGCGGAAGCGGATGACCGAGTCGCCGTGCTCGATGTCGGCGCCCTCGCGCACGAGGTCGAGGAGCAGGCCGGCGTGCTCGAGCAGCGCGTCGTGCTCTTCGCCGTCCCGGCGGATGAGCTGATAGGTCTCGTGCGTACCGGCGCTGAAGACGGATTCCACGAAGGTCGCCCTGACGCCGTCGCGCAGCGGCACCTCCTCGAGGATGTCGCAGTGGGCGACCTCCCGGGCCTTGGACCCGAACCAGCGCTGCTGGACCAGGAAGTCGGTCAGGGTCACGGCTCGTCACGCTCCCGCTCGTCCGCCACCAGCTGAAACCAGAAGAACCCGCGCGGGGCCAGCGTGAGCAGGTAGCGCAGCGCACCGATGCGGGGAAACGTGCTGCGGCCGAGCATCTCGACGGGGTGGCGGCCGGCGAACTCGCTCAGGTCGAGCTCAACGGCCTGGGCGGAGCGGGCCATGTTGTGCACGCACAGCACGGTGTCGTCCTCGTGGCGGCGGATGTGGGCGAAGATCTTGGTGTTCTGCGGGCGCAGCGGCTCGTAGCTGCCCAGGCCGAACACCGGGTGCTCCTTGCGCAGCGCGATGAACTTGCGCATCCAGCGCAGCAGCGAGCTGGGCGTGCGCAGCTGCGCCTCGACGTTGACCGCCTGGTAGCCGTAGACCGGGTCCATCAGCGGGGGGGCGTAGAGCGCGGCGAAGTCCGCGCGGGAGAAGCCACCGTTGCGGTCGCCCGTCCACTGCATCGGCGTCCGCACGCCGTCGCGATCGCCGAGGTAGAGGTTGTCGCCCAGGCCGATCTCGTCGCCGTAGTACAGGACGGGAGAACCGGGGAGCGAGAAGAGGATCGCGTTGAGCAGTTCGATCTCGTCACGGCCGTTGTCGAGCAGCGGCGCCAGGCGGCGGCGGATCCCCACGTTGATCTTCATGCGGGGGTCCTTGGCGTACTCGGCGTACATGTAGTCGCGCTCCTCGTCGGTGACCATCTCGAGGGTCAGCTCGTCGTGGTTGCGCAGGAACAGGCCCCACTGGCAGTTGGCGGGAATCGCCGGCGTGCGGTCGAGGATCTCCAGCATCGGGGTCGCGTCCTCGCGGCGCAGCGACATGAACATCCGCGGCATGACGGGGAAGTGAAAGCACATGTGGCACTCGTCGCCGTCCCCGTAGTACTCGACGACGTCCTCCGGCCACTGGTTGGCCTCGGCGAGGAGCACGCGATCGGAGTAGTTCTCGTCGACCTCGCGCCGCACCCGCCTGAGGAACGCATGGGTCTCGGGGAGGTTCTCGCAGTTCGTGCCCTCCTCCTCGAAGAGGTAGGGGATCGCGTCGAGGCGGAACCCGTCGATGCCGAGGTCGAGCCAGAACCGCAGCACCTCGATCATCGCGTCCTGCACCTCGGTGTTCTCGAAGTTCAGGTCGGGCTGGTGGCTGAAGAACCGGTGCCAGTAGTAGGCCCCGGCCTGCTCGTCCCAGGTCCAGTTGGACTGCTCGGAGTCGACGAAGATGATCCGCGCGTCCTCGTAGCGATGAACGGTCTCCGACCAGACGTACCAGTCGCGCTCCGGGGAGCCGGCCGGCGCCGCACGGGCGCGCTGGAACCACGGGTGGTCGCTGGACGTGTGGTTCATCACGAAGTCGGCGATCACCCGCATGCCCCGCTGGTGGGCCTCGTCGACGAAGAGCCTGAAGTCCTCGGTCGTGCCGAAGTCGGGATGAATGCCCGTGAACTGGGCGACGTCGTAGCCCCCGTCCTTGAGTGGCGATGGGTACATCGGCAGCAGCCAGATGCAGTCGATGCCCAGCCACTGCAGGTAGTCGAGCTTGTCGATCAGCCCGCGGAAGTCGCCGTACCCGTCGCCGTTGCCGTCGAAGAACCCGCGTATGTGGATCTCGTAGAAGACCGCGCGCTTGAACCACAGCGGATCGGCCTCGAACCAGTGCGTGGGTTGGACGTGTTCAGCCGCGCCGGTCTCCAGGTCGGTCATCGCAGGCTCAAGAGGTGGGCGCCACCGGGCTCGAGGCGGACGTAGTTCGGCCCGATGCGCCAGTCGAACGTAGCCGCCTCGTCAAGCTCGTCGCGGACTGCGAATGCCGGCGCGAGCCCGAGATGGGCAGGCACGGTCACGGCGCCCTCCTGGGCCGAGTGCGGCTCGAGGTTGACCACCACGAGGACGACGTCGTCGCCCGTGCGCTTCGCATAGGCCAGCAGGTTCTCGTTGCCGGCGTCCATGAACCAGATGTTGGCCAGGAACTGCAGGGCGGGGTGCTCGCGGCGCGCCCGGTTGAGCCTGCGGACGACGGGCAGCAGCGGCCCGTCGAGGCTCCGACGTTTGACCTCGTACTTCTCCGAGTCCAGGTATTCCTCGCTGCCGGGGCGCACCGGCACGTTCTCGAAGTGCTCGTAGCCCGAGTAGATGCCGTAGGTGGGCGAGAGGGTCGCGGCGAGCACCAGGCGCGCGTGGAACGCGGGCGGGCCGCCGCCGGCGAGGTACCCGTGGAGGATGTCGGGGGTGTTGGCGAAGAAGTTGGGCCGGTAGTACTCCTGCATCCCGCTGGTCGCCAGCTCCACCAGGTACTCGACCAGGTCGTGGCGCGAGGTCTTCCAGGTGAAGTAGGTGTAGGACTGGTTGAACCCCAGCTTGGCCAGCGTCCGCATCATCGCGGCCTTGGTGAAGGCCTCGGCGAGAAAGATGGTGTCGGGATGTGAGCCGCGCACCTCCTTGATCAGCCACTCCCAGAACGGCAGCGGCTTGGTGTGCGGGTTGTCGACGCGAAAGACGCGCACACCGTGCTGGCACCAGTGCAGGACGACGTCGAGCAGCGCCTGCCAGAGCCCGCGCCAGTCCTCGCTCTCCCAGTTGACGTTGTAGATGTCCTGATAGGTCTTCGGCGGGTTCTCGGCGTACTTCAGGGTGCCGTCGGGTCGGCGGTTGAACCACTCGGGATGCTCGGTGAGCCAGGGATGGTCGGCACTGCACTGGATGGCGAAGTCCAGCGCGACGCCGACCCCGTGCTCGCTCGCCACCGAGATCAGGTGGTCGAAGTCCTCCATCGTCCCGAGCTCGGGGTGGATGGCGTCGTGGCCCCCCCAGGCGTGGTGGCCGATGGCCCACGGGGAGCCCGGGTCCTCGTCGGCCGCGAGCAGGGCGTTGTTGCGGCCCTTGCGGTTGGTCTCGCCGATCGGGTGAATCGGCGGCAGGTAGAGGACGTCGAACCCGAGCTCGGCGATCGCGGGAACGATGTCGGCGACGCCGCGCAGGCCGCCCCACGAGCGGGGAAACAGCTCGTACCAGCTGGCGAAGCGGGCGCGCTGCGCGTCGACGTCGATCTCGAAGGGGCCCGCGATGGTCGTGTCGGACTTGTCGGGGTGGCGGTCGGCGGCGTCGGCGACGCTCGGGGAGAGCGCGGCGTCGACCTTCTCGCGCCATCCGGCGACCGGGTCGGCAAGGACGTCGTGGGCCGCACTCAGCGTGCGCGTGTCGGAACCGGAGGCTCGCGCCGCGGCGGCCTGGAGGTGCAGCGCGCCCTCGCTGAGCTCGCTGGCCAGCCCCTCCTGGCCCGCCTCGACCTTGCGGCGCAGCTCCTCGCGCCACGAGGCGAACGGGTCGCTCCAGGCCTCGACCGAGAACTGCCAGGGGCCACACCGGTCGACGGCGAACTCGCCACTCCAGCGATTGCCTCCCGTATGCGCGTCGACCGGGGCGAGCGGGGTGGCGCACCAGGTCCGATCCCCCGCCCGTCGACAGCGGACGGCAGCCCGCAGCACCTCGTGCCCGTCGCGGAAGACGTCGGCCGACACCGCCACCGACTCGCCGACGGTGCGCTTGGCCGGGTAGCGCCCGCAGTCGACGACGGGCTCGGGCTGCTCGATCTGGATGCGAGGCGGGGGTTGCTTCGCGCGGGGGACGGGCACTTCACGGCATTGTGTCCCATGCTCGCCATGCGTAACCGCAACCCACTCCTAGCGGGTCGCTCATCCGGGGTGCTGCTGCACCCGACGTCGCTGCCCTCGGGGCGCCTGGGCGCGGACGCGCGCGGATTCGTCGACTGGCTGGCCGCGGCCGGCCAGCGCTGGTGGCAGGTGCTGCCGCTCGGGCCACCCGACGAGCACGACTCCCCGTACAAGGCCCGTTCGGCCTTTGCCGCCGACCCGGGGCTGCTCGCCGAGCCGGAGGCGCCGGTCTCCCCGGCGGAGCGCACGGCGTTCCGCGACCGGCAGTCGTTCTGGGTCGCCGACTGGGAGGCGTGGGGGGGCGACCTCGACGATCAGGTCCGCTTCGCCCGCGAATGGGCAGCGCTGCGCGCCTACGCCGCCGAGCGCGGGATCCGGCTGCTGGGCGACCTGCCGATCTACGTGGCCGAGGGCGGCTCGGACCACCGGGCCCACCCCGAGATCTTCCGGCGCGGGTTCGTGGCGGGGGCACCGCCCGACGAGTACGCGCGGAACGGCCAGCACTGGGGCAACCCGATCTATGACTGGCCCGCCCTGCAGCGCCGCGGCTATCGCTGGTGGGTCGAGCGCCTGAGGCGCAACCTCGAGCTCTGCGACGCGGTGCGCATCGACCACTTCCGGGGCTTCGTCGCGTACTGGGCGATCCCGGAGCGCGCCAGGACCGCGCGCACCGGTGTATGGATGCGCGGGCCGGGCGCGGCCCCCTTCCGGGCGATGCAGGCGGCAATGGGAGGCGAGCTGCCGCTGGTGGCCGAGG
The DNA here is from genome assembly GCA_038199185.1 of Solirubrobacterales bacterium. Taxonomy (GTDB): domain Bacteria; phylum Actinomycetota; class Thermoleophilia; order Solirubrobacterales; family Solirubrobacteraceae; genus BP-464. The sequence goes on along the minus strand of JBBPZE010000052.1, from coordinate 375 downwards.
ACCTCGGGGTGATCACCCCGCCCGTGCGCCGCCTGCGCGACGCGCTCGGGCTGCCCGGAATGGTCATCATGCAGTTCGGCTTCGACGCCGGCGATCCGCACGGGCCCCACCGCCTCGAGAACCACGTGGAGCGGTCCGTCGCCTACACCGCGACGCACGACAATCCTCCCGCGGCCGGCTGGTGGGCGTCGGCGGACGGCGGGCAGCGCGCGGAGGCGCAGCGCGCGTTCGCCACCGCCGGCGTCGTCGAGGACGAGCCGCACTGGGCGCTGATCGCGCTGACGCTCGGCTCGCGTGCCGCGACCGCGATCGTCCAGGCCCAGGACGTCCTCGGCCTCGGCGATGAGGCGCGGATGAACACGCCGGGCGTCGAGG
>JBBPZE010000051.1:0-3047 GCA_038199185.1 Solirubrobacterales bacterium | reverse complement strand
CGAGAACGTGGAGGGGTTGCGCGATCGCGCCGAGGGTGGGCGAGCGTTGTTCGGCACGATCGACAGCTGGCTCATCCACAAGCTCACGGGCGAGCACCTGACCGACGCCTCCAACGCATCGAGGACGATGCTCTACGACATCCGCAAGGGCGCCTGGGACCCGGAGCTGTGCGCGCTGCTCGGCGTGCCCATGCGCTCCCTGCCCGAGGTGCGTCCCAGCATCGGTGTGTTCGGGACCACCCGCGCCGAGGCCCTCCACGGCCACGCGGTGCCCGTCAGCGGCGTGGCCGGCGATCAGCAGGCGGCGCTCTACGGCCAGGCGTGCCTCGAGCCCGGCCTGGCGAAGACCACCTACGGCACCGGCTCGTTCGTGCTGCTCAACGCGGGCGAGGACCCGCCGGCCGGACCGCCGCCCGGCCTGCTGACCACCGTGGCCTGGGAATACGGGCCCCCGCCCGCGCGGCGAACGGTCTACGCGCTGGAGGCGGCGATCTTCGTCACCGGCGCCGCCGTGCAGTGGCTGCGAGACGGGCTGGGCATCATCGAGCGGGCCGAGGAGACCGAGGCGCTGGCCGGCTCGCTGGACGGCAACGACGACGTGTACTTCGTCCCGGCGCTCACGGGCCTGGGCTCCCCCCACTGGGACCCCTATGCGCGCGGGACGATCGTCGGGCTGAGCCGGGGTGCGACGCGTGCGCATCTGGCGCGGGCGACCCTCGAGGCGATCGCCTACCAGACCGTCGACGCGGTCCGCGCCCAGGAGGAGGCGCTGGGCAGCCCGCTGACCGAGCTGCGAGCCGACGGCGGAGCGAGCGTCAACGGCTGGCTCATGCGCTTTCAGGCCGACGTCCTGGGGGTTCCGGTGGTGGTGCCCGAGATCGAGCAGACCACCGCGCTGGGCGCGGCCTATCTGGCCGGCGTCGGCGCGGGCGTCTTTACCCCGGACCGGGTCGCGGCCTCGTGGCGGGCGCGGTCGCGCTACGAGCCGGGGATGTCCAAGGACGAGCGCGAGCAGCTGCTGGCCGGGTGGCACGCCGCCGTCCGTACCGCCCGCGGGCACGGCGCAACGGCGAGTTAGGCACACTTCACCGAGATGACCGAAGAGCCCCTCGTCGCGATGAAGCCCCAGGTCTACAAGGACCCGCGGCCCAAGGAGTACTTCGACCGCTTCCACGCGCGGTCGCGCAAGCGCGACCCCGATCCCGTCTACGAGATCGTGCGGACGATCGTCAGCATCGTCGCCTACGGGTTCTTTCGCATGCGGCCCATCGCCACCGAGCTGGTCCCCGCGAGCGGGCCGGTGATCCTGGCGCCCAACCACTTCTCGTTCTTCGACCACTTCTTCCTCGCCTCGGCCCTGCGCCGCAAGGTCCGCTTCATGGCCAAGTCACAGCTCTTCGCCCGTCCCATGCAGTACGTCTACGACCACGGCGGGGTCTTCCCGGTTCGCCGCGGGCACCGGGACGAGGAGGCCTTCATCACCGCCGAGGCGATCCTGCGCCGCGGGGGCACGGTCGCGATGTACTGCGAGGGAGGGCGCTCGCGCACCGGCCGGCTCTCCGAGCAGGCCAAGCCGGGGATCGGGCGCCTGGCGCTCCAGAGCGGGGCGCCGATCGTGCCGGTGGCGATCTACGGATCCGCCAAGGTGCGCAACTGGAAGAGGTTTCAGTTCCCGAAGGTGACGGTGATGTACGGCACGCCGTTTCGCTTCGAATCGGTCGCGGAACCCACGCGCGAGCAGCAGCAGGCGGCCGCCGACCAGATCTTCACCGAGATCAAGGCGCTCTACGGCCAGCTCGAGCAGCTCGGGCGCAAGGGCGCGGTCGCGCGCTGGCGCGGCGAGCGCCGGTCGCGACGCGGCCGCACCGCGACCGTCTGAGTCGACTAGTACACGCGCTCGAGGTCGGCGAGGTTCCACGGGTCGTGGCCGCAGATGACCGGGGCCTCGGGGTGGGCGCCCGACCACGCGGCGATCTGCCTGAGCGACTGCTCGTACTGCTCCTGGGAGCCGGTGATCGTCATCGGGATCAGGTGCTCGTCGATCGACCTGCGCGCGTAGGCGGCGTCGCTGGTGAGCAGCAGGTCGCCGTCGGCGACGCGCAGAAGGACCGACATGTGCCCGGCGGTGTGACCGGGGGTTCCCACGAGCCGGAAGGAGCCATCGCCCAGCAGGTCGACGACGTGGTCGAAGCCGTCGTCGGGGGAGGCGGTCGCGAGATCGACGGTCTGCCAGTTCCGGGCGCCGTCGAGGTGCTGGGGCCGGTAGCCCTGCATGATGCCGCCGGAGCTGGCGGCCGTCCACTCGCGCTGCTCCACGACGAACGTGGCATCGGGGAACTGGCCGATGCCGCTCGCGTGGTCGTGGTGCAGGTGGGTCATGACGACCAGCTCGACGTCCGCGGGATCGACGCCGCGGGCCAGGATCTGGGCCGGAACCGCCTGCTCGGGCTGCATGCGGATGTCATACATCCGGGCCGCCGCCCTGCCGAGGTTGTGTGCCGGATCGCTCGCCACGCTGGCGTGAAAGGCGGTGTCGACGAGGATCGGGCCGGCCGACGGGTGCTCGACGAGAAACGCCGGGATCGGCAGCCACGTCCATCTCGACCGCGGGATCACCACGGTCTTGAGCAGGGCGAGCAGGGTGTTGCCGCCATCCCAGAAGTGGGGTGGCGCGTGCATGTCGGCCACGACCAGCGGGTGCACCTTGACGACGGCATCCGGCCGGCCGCCGGGCAGGGGGAGGGAGGCGGGGCGCGGCCGGGCGGAGACGGTCATGGCGAGACCCTATTGGCCGCCGAGCCGGCCGCGAAGGACGTCAGCGCGGGGCGCGACGCTGCTGCAGCGCGATCTCGTCGCGCTGATCCCCGAGCTCCGCCTGGCGGCGCAGCAGCTCGAGGCGCTGCTTCTGCTTGAGCCTTGGCCCGGCGAGCTTGTCCGCCACGCCTTCCATTTTCTTCAGGACGGAGGCTTTCTTCGCGGGAGGCATTTATCCAGGGTAGGGCACGGGTCGGAGGAGGGGACGCGGCAGCGGCGCGCGCGTAGGGTTG
>JBBPZE010000050.1:0-20985 GCA_038199185.1 Solirubrobacterales bacterium | reverse complement strand
TCCGCGGGGCTCCCGTGGCTTGAGGGAGGTTGCAACCACCGCAGCCACGACCCGAGTCACCGCCGCGGCGTCGGCGGCCGCGGCAGGGGTGATCAAGGCGCGCTCCATGTCGCCGGCACACATAATCCCCTGTGACCTATAGCCCCGTCCGAACCCGGCTCCGGGGCCAACACGTGACTCGGTTCGACGCCACCCTGTGGCACCTCAGATCGGGCAGAGACGCTTCACCGTGCCGGTATGCGTCTCACGCCGAGGCAGGTGCCGCGGCTGGATAGTTATACTTCAGGTATGACACAACGGGTGGGAGCGAAGGGCCAGGTAGTCATCCCCAAGCCCATTCGCGATGAGCTCGGGCTCCAGCCGGGGTCAGAGGTCGAGTTCGAGCGCGATGGCGACGCCGTCCGTGTGATCGCCGCCGGCGCCGCTGCGGCCGAGGGGCTGCGAGGCAGGTTCCGCGCGAGTGGCCTGGCCGCCGGGCTGCTGGCCGACCGCGCCCGTGAACCGCGGTGAGCGCCTGTCTGGACTCCTGGGCGGTGCTGGCCTGGCTCGACGGCGACGAGCCGGCAGCGAGCGTCGTCCAACGCGTCGTTGAGAAGGAGCGGCCGCGCATGAGCTGGCTGAACCTCGGAGAGGTCGCCTACCAGGTCGAGCGCCGCCACGGCGCCGACGAGGCTGCCGATGTCATCCGCCGTCTGCGCGCGGCCTTGCTGCTTGACGAGGTCACCCCCGAGCGAGTGCTCGCCGCCGCCCACCTCAAGGCCGAGCACCCGATTGCGTTCGCCGACTGCTTCGCCGCGGCCACCGCGACTGCCCATGGTGCGACCCTTCTCACCGGCGACCAGGAGCTGCTGGACCGCCATGTCGGCTGCCGCACCCGCGACCTACGACCCGCGTAGGCAAGATGAGCAGGTCACAGACAGCAAGCCGCCAGATCACGGTGGGATGCCAGGGGCGACCCGGCTCCTGACCGTCAGTCCTGCGTGCTGCAGGCTCTGGCCGCCCGCGGCGCGAACCGGCTGAACACCTCGGCGAGCGTCGCCAGCTCGCTGGGCTCGAGCTCGGCGAAGAAGCGCGCGTGCACGGACGCGAAGTGCGTGGCCTGCGCGTCTCGTGCGAGGGCGAGGCCCGCGTCGGTGAGGTGTGCCTCGACCGCCCTCGCATCGGCGGGGCAGACGCGTTTCTTGACGAGCTTGCGGCGCTCGTGCACGTCGATGATGCGCGAGACGCGGCTCAGGCTCAGGCCGGCCTCGGCGGCCAGCGTCGAGAGGCGCAGCCGGCGCTCGTCGGCGGCGGCCAGGCGCCCGAGCAGCTCCAGGCCGCTCAGGCTCAGCCCGTGCCTCGCCTCGAGCTCGGCGTCAAGGGCCCGGGTGAGCTTCTTGGTGGTCTCGAGCAGGCCGACCCACGCGTCGGCATGCGTGTTCGACCAGCGGGAGAGCCCGTCATCTCCAACGACGTAGGCGCATGCGCCTGGGGATGGTTTCGTCGTGGTGGCCATGATGATGCGCGCGGCAGAGGGTATCTGGAGGAGAGGCGTCGCGAAAGGCCCGGCGGCCGAGCCCGCCGGGCCGCGCCGCGACTCGTGCAGGGGGGTCGTCCGTTTGCGGACGACCCACTACGCCTGCTTGACCGCCGATACGTCGAGCGTGAGGTTGACCTTGTCGGCGACGAGCATGTTGCCGCTGCCCAGCGCCTGGTTGAACTTCATCCCGTAGTCACCGCGCGAGAGCTGCCCGGTGATCTCCAGGCCGACGCGCTCGTTGCCCCACGGGTCGACATCCGTGCCCTGGACCTCCGCGTGGAAGACGACCTCGTTGGTCACTCCGTACAACGTGAGGTTGCCGGTGATGCGGAGCGTCTCCTCGTCGAGCGGCTCGATGCTCGTGGACTCATACGTGAGCTCGGGGTGCTGCTCCACGTCGAAGAAGTCACCCGAGCGGAGGTGCTCGTCGCGCTGCGCCTCGTTCGTGTTGACCGACGCGAGCTTGACCGTGCCGTGAACCGTGGCGCCGGACAGGTCCTCGCCGACCTCGAGGCTTCCCTCGAACTCGGTGAACTCGCCGCGCACGGTGGCGATTCCCATGTGCTTGACGGCAAAGCCGGCCGTCGAGTGCGACGGGTCGATGGTCCAGGTCCCGGCGGGGACGAGTGTGGTGGTGGTCGTGGCGGACAAGTGAGGTTCTCCGTTCGGTTCGTGAGGGAGGGCGGCGGCTGGGCCGGATCCCTAAGTTGTTTGCTAGCGCAAGTGTAGCACTACTTGCTAGCGCAAGCGGTCCGGTAGCGGAGTCGCGGAGTCGGGTGGCCGTCTTATCGTTCGCGCGGACATAGGACCCCTCGGCCCGAGCCGTCGGTCAAGGCCCCGGAGATCGCCCGGGGCGCGGCTCACGGTCGAGGTCAGCCCGTCTGGTGGGCGAAGCGAACCTCGGTGTCCGTACCGTCGAACGAGTGGACGTAGGCCAGGTCTGCCGCCCCTCCGTTGTCGAGCGTCACGGACTGGAAGTCGCCGAGCTCCCGGCCGCTCGCGCAGTTGATGCCCTCGGTGCAGATCGGACCCGTCTTGGCCGGCGTGGCGTCGGCAGTCGAGGGTGCCGTGAAGGTCGTGCCCCCGTCCGTGCTCTCCAGGTAGGTCTCGAACCACTGCGCTCCGGCGGGCACGGTGTCGGGCGTTCCGCCCGAGCTCGTGTGGTACAGGGAAATCCCGACCTTGTCGCCACGGGCGGCGATCCACGGGAACGCCGAGCTGCCGTCGGTGACGAGCGCGCGCGGCCGCGCCCATGTGGCCCCCCAGTTGCTCGATGACGTGAAGTGGAGCGTCGAGGTGTTCCCCAGGACCTCCTGCCAGACCGCGTACAGCCGCCCGCCGCCGCCGTCGGCGACCACGGGGAAGTTGCCGTTCGTCGTTGCCGACGACGCGGGGGAGACCGGCACGCTGGCGAACGTCAGTCCGCCGTTGGTCGACCGCGCGAAGTTCACGCCGCCCGACGAGGTCGCGTAGATCAGCCCCAGCTTGTCCGATATACCGGCCATGGCGCCGGTGCCCTCGGCGATGAGGTTGCCGGGCGGGCAGACGCAACCTGTCTGGTCGATCGGCGACGCCGCGAGGGTCGAGACGGGATAGGCCACCCCGTCGAGCGGCGACACGGACTTCGAGACGATCAGCCCGGCGGGGATCTGGTGCGTCGCGTGGTAGACCACGCCGCCGCCGGACGTCGCGACCCACTGGCGGTCTTGGACGAGGACGCCCTGCAAGGGGTTGGCGGTCCACGTCTGGCCCCGGTCGGTGGACCGGCCCACGGTCGCCGATCCCAGCCAGAGGTCGGTGGAGTACAGCGTGTTCGTCTTCGGGTCGATCGTGATGTCGAAGTCGCCGCCACCCGGGAGGTTCTGGCGCAGGCTGTAGGGCGTGAGCTTCCAGGCGTGGCCGCCGTCGTCGGAGCGGTAGAGGTTGCTCGGCGATCCCGGGAGACTCGAGAGGACCCCGGTGGGGGCGTTCACGTAGATCGCACCGTCCGGACCGACGTCGATGCCCGGCTCGCTGACGTTGTCCGGTGTGACCACCGTGTTGGAGAAGGTCGCCGCCTGGGCCGCGCTTCCGGTTGCGGCGCAGATCAGTGCCGCTCCGAATACCGCAGCGATGCGCCTGATGGGCATGACGAGCACGTGAGGACCCCCTGATGTCCGGTGTGGTGGCGTGGACGCGGCCTCCCAGCTCGCGCCGACTGAATCTAGTACATCGGTGATGCCCCGATAGGTTGGTTCATGCGCGCGCCACTTGGCTCAGCGGCTGGTCGCCGAGGCGCTGCCTATTCGAGGCGCCGAGCTCCAGGCGATCTGGCCTGCGACTACGTCGGCCACCTGCCCGGGGCGAAGGACATCGGACGGATGCGCATGCACCGCCTGCGCCGGGTGAGGTGAGCAGCGGTGGATAGGGCTCCACCTCGTCAGCGCGGTGTGGCGCGGGCCGCCAGCACGCGGGTGCCGTGGCGTGGCGAGAACGTCACGTTGCGCCGGGTGACCCGCTCGGCCCGGGCGCCGTCGGGGCGCAATGCGCGGCTGCGGAGGATGGCCTTGAGGACGACGCGCATCTCGAGCTCCGCGAAGGCCGCGCCCAGACAGCGACGGACGCCTCCGCCGAACGGGATCCAGCCGTAGGTCGTGGGAGGACGCTCGAGGAAGCGCTCGGGCCGGAACGCGTAGGGCTCTGGGTACAGGTCGGGCCGGGTGTGCGTCAGCCAGATCGCGGGCGTCACATCGGTACCCGCGGGCAGCGCGAGGCTCTTGGTGCGCAGCTCGGTCGCCAGGCGCCGTCCTGCGAGCGGGATCACCGGACGCAACCGCAGCGATTCTGAGATCACGGCACGCAGGTACCGGTCCGATTGCTCGGCGACCTCCTCGGTCAGGCGCGCGAGCACCGCCGGGTGGCGCGCGAGAAGGTCGATGGTCCAGGCCAATGCCGTGGCCGTCGTCTCGTGCCCGGCGAGCAGGAGCGTCACGAGCTGGTCGCGCAACTCCTCGGCGGACATCGCCTCTCCGTCCTCGAAACGCGCCTCGGCCAGCAGCGAGAGGATGTCCTGGCGCTCCGCGGCAGCGGGGTCGGCGCGCCGCTCGCCGATCTCGGCGTGCAGCACCTCGTCGATCTCGGAGACAAGCGCCCGCAGCTGCGCATAGGGATCGGAGCCGCGGTCGCGGCGCGAGAGCAACACGCGGAACTGCAGAGCGACCGAGGACGTGTCGTCGAGCAGGCGCGGAAGCAGCTCGCGCAGACGCTCGCGACGCTGCGCGTCGGTGACGCCGAAGACGGCGCTCATGATCACCTCGAGCGTCAGCGCCTGCATGCGGGGATGCACGGCGAAAGCCTCGCCGGTGGGCCAGCTCTCCACCTCCGCATCGGCGGCACGGCGCACGGTCTCCTCGTAGGCCTGCATGCGCTCGCCGTGAAACGGCGGCAACATGACCTTGCGCCGTGCGAGGTGTTCGCTTCCCTCGAGCAGCAGCACCGACCGCGGGCCCATCACCGGGCGCAGGGCGATGGTGCGCCCGGGGGGCAGGCCGTGCTCGCGCTCGCTGTAGAGGGCGCGAACGGCGTCGGGGTCGGAAACCATGACCATCGGCTTCTGAAAGCCGACGAAGCTCACGCTGAACGCGTCGCCGTAGCGGCGCCGACATGACTCGAGGAAAGCGATCGGGCGCAGCAGCCAGCGCACGGTCTGCAGCGCGGGCGGCTCGGTCGGTCCGGGGGGCAGCACCGGCCCCTGACGTCCGCGCCGCCGCAGCTCACGCATCTAGATGCTCAGTGCGCTTGGTCGGAGGGGCGGCGCTGCCTGCCGACAGGTCGATCTCCCGTAGCTCGACCGCCAGCTCGACGTCTCGAGGCCGCCCACCGCCCGCCTGCCATGCCCGGGCGTCGGAGAGGCAGAAGTCCGAGTATGGCCCCATCCCGCGCGAATCTACCGGGCGTCAGGACCCCGAGCACCCGATCGGTGCGCCCTCGGGTCAGCGGTGCGCGGTGCGCCCTCGTGTTCAGCGGTGCGCGGCGAACACCGTGAACCGCCGGGCGGCCCGCCGGCCACGGACGCGGTCGGCGGTCGGCCTGGCGGTGAGCCGGTAGCGGGCCCGTCGGTGTCCGAGGGCGCGCGTGCTCAGGACGAGACGATTGGCTCCCGCGGCGGCGGCGGTGCGCCTGACGAGAAGCGAACGGGCGTAGCGCGTGCAGAACCGCGCGTGGCGGTTGCTGCGCGTGGGGGCGACGCACCGGCGGCCCGAGCGCCGGCCGGCCAGGGCGCGTCGCACGACCATCTTCACGCCGGCGGGGCGGTCGAGCCTGAAGCGGATGGTCGCCGCACTGCCGGCCCGGACGCTGCGCGGCGAGATGGCCAGCCCGGTCAGCCTCGGAGGGGAGAGCGGTGCCGGGCGCGCGGCGGGACGCGGCCGGCTCAGCACCGCGAGCGCCGAGCGCGCCATCGAGGCCTCGCCCTTGCCGTTGGGGTGCAGCGGGTAGGCGAGCTCGGTCGGCGTCAGGCCCTCGAACCAGCGGGTCGGCGGAAGCGTGCAGACGTCGTGGCCGACGCTGTCGGTGTAGGTGTCGACGTACTCCGCGTCGTTGGTCGCGGCCACGCCCGCGATCATCGCGTTGATCCGGATGATCACCCCGTCGAAGTAACGCACGTCGTCGGGGCTCAGCGGGACCATGGGGTAACAGCTGCCGCCGTCGCGCGGTAGGACGTCCGGGTACCCCACGATCGCCACCCGGGCCCCGGGGCTGCGCTGGTGGATGCCCTGCAGGACGGCCGCGACCTTGGTCCTGGCCGCCTCGATCTTCGCCGTCAGGGTGTCATGGCCGCCGGGTGCGAAGTGATCGCGGCACGCTGTCCCGGTCGGTGCGGTCAGCCCGAGCCGGCCACACTCCTCGCCGGCGCCGACCAGCCCCGCGTCGTTGCCTCCGATACCAACGGTGACGAGGGTCGCGTCCGGTCGCAGGGCGTTGAACTGCGGCGGGTTGGTCCCGCCGAGGGGCAGCCCGCCCTGCGGGTTCTCCATGTCCTTGGTCTGCGCGCTGCCGCAGCTGACGTCGATGAACGTGGCCGGCGCGAGCGCCTGCGCCACCAGCGACGGGTAGTTGTGGTCCGAGCGTCCGCAGTCGATCGGCGTCCCGTGCTGGAAGGGGATCAGCGGCCCCGAGGTGTAGGAGTCGCCGAGCGCGACGTAGACGCCGCCGGCGGCGCGAGCGGGGCCCGCGAGGGCGAGCACGCAACCGAGCGAAGCCAGGACCATTCCCAGTCCCAGGGTGATGTTTGCGCGCGTGCGCATCCGTGGCACAGGCTCAGCGTAGTCGTCGAGAGAGCTAGGCAGCTCGAGGCCACGACCGGGGCAGCAGGCAACGCGGCTCAGCGAGGAATAGGCTTGCGCTCGCAGATGCCTGTCCAGACGCAGCCCGACGCGAACGGCGGTGGCCTACGTCGCCTCGTACACGAAGTGCGTGAGCTCGCGCTCGGCGAGCGCACGAGCTATGCCTCCGGCCGCCTCACGGTCTCGCAGGAGGCCGCGGGTGCGCTGGTTGACGACCCCGCCCTGGCCGAGGTCCGCCTCGCCTGCGCCTCACCGGGCGAGCCGATCCGGATCGTGGGCGCGCTGGATGCCGTCCAGCCGTGCTCGAAGGGCCCGGGTGGGGGCGGGGTCTTTCCCGGCTTCCTCGGGCCCGCGCTGCCCCCCGGCCGCGGCGAGACCCACGTGCTGCGCGGTGCCGCCGTCCTCGCCGCCGGGTACCTGCCGCGCGCCCAGGAGGCCGTGATCGACATGTCCGGCCCGGCCGCGCCGCTGTCGCCGCTCGCATCGACCCACAACCTCGTGATCGAGTTCTCGCCCGCCGACGGGGCGGCGTGGGAGGACGTCGAGGCGGCGGTTCGCCGCGGGCTCCTGCGCGTCGCGGCCCACCTCGCCGAGGCGGCGCTCCAAGCCGAGCCCGACGCCGTCGAGGAGCTGCTCGGGCCGGATGCCGACTCGGGCGGGCGCCCGCGCGTGGCGATCGTCACCAACCTGCAGACCCAGGGCAAGTTCAAGGACGTGTTCGTCTACGGGCGCAGCCTGTCCGGCGGCCTGGCGACGCTGATCTCGCCAACAGAGCTCGACGACGGCGCCGTGGTCAGCGGGCAGTACGGCCACCCCGCGCTGAAGAACCCGACCTACGTGCACCAGACGCACCCGGTGGTCGCGGCCGTGCGCGCGCGCGACGACCTCTGCCTGGCGGCGCTCGTGCTGTGCCCCGAGCCCGTCGAGCAGGGCGCGAAGGAGCTCGTGTCGGCGCATGCGGCGCGGCTGTGCGCCGGGCTGGGGGTCGATGCCGCGATTCTGACCAAGGAGGGAGGCGGCAACGCCGACGCCGACGTGGCGCTCAAGATGGACCGGCTCGAGGAGGAGGGGATCGCGGCGGTGGGGATCTTCGCCGAGATGGCGGGGCGCGACGGCACCGGGCCCTCGCTGGTGGTCGCGCCCACCCGCGCCACGGCGATGGTCAGCGTGGGCAACTACGACGAGCTCCTGTCCCTGCCGGCGTGCGACGGCGCGCTGGGCGGCGACCGCCTGGCCCTGCTCGACCGGCCCGCTACCGATGCGCTCGAGCTTCCCGCCGCGGCCATCTACTGCGCGCTGAACCCGCTGGGCTGGGGTCGGCTGACCTGCTCTGAGGAGGCGGCGGCCTGATGCGGGTCGTCCACTACGTCAACCAGTTCTTCGCGGGTGTGGGCGGCGAGGAGGCCGCGGGCACCGGCCCCGAGCTGCGCGACGGCGCCGTGGGACCGGGGCGCCGCCTGGCAACCCTGCTCGGCGACGAGCACGAGATCGTCGCCACCGTCGTCTGCGGCGACGACCACGCCGCCGGCCACCCCGAGTTCGCCGACACGCTCGTCGAGCAGGCGCGCGCCCACGGAGCCGAGCTGCTGATCGCGGGCCCCGCCTTTACGAGCGGGCGCTACGGCCTCGCCTGCGCGCGGATCGCCGCCGCCGCCGCCGAGGCCGGGCTCATCGCCGTTGCCGCGATGCACCCCGACAACCCGGGGCTCGCCGAGGCGGCCGGCACGCCGGTCGTGCAGAGCGGTGCGACCGCGCGAGAGATGGGACCGTCGCTCGAGCGCCTGGCCGCGGCGGCGCGCATCCTCGCCGCGGGTGAGCCGCTGACGGCTCAGGACGGCCGGATCGGGGCGGTCCCCCGCATCAACCGCCTGGCCGACCGCAGTGCTGCCGAGCGGGCCGTCGCCCTCGTGCTCGAACGCCTTGGCGGCGATCGCGAGGCGACCGAGATCCCGCTGCCGGTGTTCGATCACGTCACCCCCGCGGCCCCGGTCAGCGATCCCGCCGACGCGCTCCTCGCGCTGCTCACCGAGGGCGGCTTCGTGCCGTCGGGCAACCCCGACCGGCTCGAGTCCGCTCGGGCCACGAAGTGGATCCGCCATTCGCTGGAGGGGCGTGACTCGGCCGAGGCGGGCACCTTCGAGTCCGTCCACGGAGGCTTCTCCACGCAGTGGGCCAACGCCGACCCCAACCGCATCCTCCCGCTCGACGTGGCTCGCGAGCTCGAGCGCGAGGGGGCGATCGGCGGCCTGCACGCCGAGTACTTCGCCACGACCGGGAACGGCACCACCGTGGCCGACGCGCGTCGCTTCGGCGTCGAATGGGCCGCCGAGCTGCGTCAGGCTGGCATCCAGGCGGCGGTCCTCACCGCCACCTGAGGAACGGGCACGCGTTGCGGGTCAACGCTGAGCAAGGAGTTGGAGCGAGCCGGGATTCCCACCGCACTGCTGTGCAACCTCGTGTCGATCGCGCTGCGCGTCGGCGCGCCGCGCATCGTGCCCACGCGCGGCATCCCCTACCCGACCGGCGACCCCGATCTCGGCCCCGAGCAGGAGCGCGCCTGGCGCCGGCAGCTGCTCGAGCGCGCGCTGCACGCCGTCGCGACGCCGGTCAGCGAGCCGACCGTCTTCGGCGGCGACGCGGTTGAATAGGCGAATGACTACCCCGGTCATCTCGGCCGCGAGCGCGGTGCTCGCCCACGTCCCCGGTCTGGCCCGCCACGGCTCGAAGCCGTCGCGTGAGCTCGAGCGCGACCCGGAGCTCCAGTCGCGCTTCCTCGGCGCGCTGCGCACCTTCGAGCAGGCGGTGGCCTATCCGCCCCACCAGGCGTTCCTCGGCGCGCTGCACCCGCGCGAGCTGCCCGAGCGCCCGTGGGTGACGTCCCCTCCCAACGGAGCGGGGCGCTTCGCCGGCGCCGGCGAGCTGATGCCCGAGGAGGAGTTCCTCGCGCTGATGGCGGCGGTCGACGAGTTCGACCTCGTCAAGCTCGCGGGGCCCGATGCGCCCACGGCGGCGCTCGGGCGCCATCCGCTCGCCGAGCGCCTCGACCTCGAGCGCGCCGCCGCGGCCGGCGGCGACGCCGAAGCGGTCGCGGCCGAGCCCGGCGCGCTCGCGCTGCACGTGGGGGCCGACCGCCTGGCCGGAGCGATCCGCCGCGCCCACGAGTCCGATCCGGCGCTCAGCGCGCCGGTGCTGCTCGAGAACCTGGCCGGCAAGGCGAGCGCCACGTTGGCCCTCCTGCGCCTGCTGGCCGACAACGACATCGACCCGGGCTCGATCGACTACGTCATCGGTGCCGGCGAGGAGGCGATCGGCGACCGCTACCAGCGGGGCGGGGGCAACCTGGCCAAGGCCGTCGCCGCGGCCGCGGGCTGCAGCGAGGCCTCGGGGGTCGACGTCAAGAACTTCTGCGCCGCCCCGGTCCCGGCGATCGTGATCGCCGGCAGCCTCGTGGCGTCCGGGGTGTTCCGCCGGGTCGTGGTGGTGGCGGGCGGCTCGCTGCCCAAGCTGGGAATGAAGTTCCAGGGCCACCTCAAGCACGATCTGCCGGTGCTCGAGGACGTCCTCGGCGCCTCGGCGCTGCTCGTGGAGGCCGACGACGGCGTGTCCCCGCAGGTGCGGCTCGACAGCGTGGGGCGCCACCCGGTGGGGGCCGGCTCCTCGAACCCCAAGGTCATGGAGGCGCTCGTGATCGCGCCGCTCGCGCGCCTCGGGATGGGGATGCTCGACGTCGACGACTACGCCACCGAGCTGCACAACCCCGAGATCACCGAGCCGCAGGGGTCGGGCAACGTCCCCGAGCGCAACTACAAGACGATCGCCGCGCTGGCGGTGCGCCGCGGCGACCTCGCGCGCGAGGACATGGCCGACTTCGCCGAGATGCGCGGCATGCCCGGCTTCGCCCCCACCCAGGGCCACATCGCCTCGGCGCTGTGCTACGTGCCACACGCTCGGGAGCGGCTCGTCGGCGGCGCAGCGCAGCGGGTGCAGCTGATCGCCAAGGGGAGCCTCTTCCTCGGGCGGATGTCAGAGCAGTCCGACGGCATGAGCGTGATACTGCAACGCAACGACCAAGAGGGACGGTGACCCGGTGGGAGCAGTGGCAGAGGCAACGCGAGAGAACTTCGACGAGCTGGTCGGCGCCGGGACGACGCTCCTCGACGTCTGGGGCCCCGACTGCAAGCCGTGCCTGGCGCTGATGCCCCACGTGGAGAAGCTCGCGCAGGCGCGCGAGGAGCTCAACGTGGTCAAGCTGGAGGCGCCGAAGGCACGGCGTGTCTGCATCAGGCTGGGCGTGCACGGGCTGCCCACCTTCCTCCTGCTGCACGACGGGGAGGAGCGGGCGCGGCTGTCCGCGCCTAAGATCACTCCGACGCAGCTCAACGAGTGGCTCGACAAGAGCCTCGATCAAATGAGAGAGGAGGTGAGCTAGCAACCATGTTCGATGGCAAGCAGATCATCGTGCTCGGCGAGCGCGACGGCATCGCGGGCCCCGCGATCGCCGCCTGCGTGAAGAGCGCGGGAGGCCACGTCGCCTACGCCTCGACCGAGTGCTTCGTCTGAACGGCCTCGGGGGCCATGGACCTGAACAGTCAGGAAACGATCAAGCGTCTCGCCGACGAGCACGGACCCGACCAGTTGCTGGTGGTCCTGGGCGCGCCGGATCCCGAGAGCGCTGAGATCGCCGCCGAGACAGTGGTGCTCGGCGATCCGACCTACGCAGGCGCCCTGGCCGAGGCCCAGTTGGGTCTCTCCGTGTATCACGCGCTCGAGGACGAGTTCCGAAGCCTGATCGACGACGACGTCTGGGAGGACCAGGTCGGCGTGATGGCTGACGTGCTCGACGCCGACGAGATCGCCGCGGCGGTCCGGGGCATGCGCGAGAGCAAACCCGACGGCGTGTAGCGGGCGCTCGGCGCCCGGACCGGCCTTGGGCTATCGGACCTGTGCCATGCGCACGTTCGATAGCCCACCATCGGGACACTCGAACGTCCGTCCAGGATGTTTGCCTCGCGCGCCCCGATGCGCCTGACTGTGCCGATCACCTCCGTGGAGGCGCATGGAGCGCCTGTCGCGGCCCCCGAGGAGCGTCTGTGAAGAACGGTCAATGGTCGAGAGCGAAGGGCGAGAACACAGACCCGACGGTGGCGTTTCAGATCGTCGAGCGCCCGGTGTCGTGGCCGGGGTCGATGCTCGCGGTCAGCGGCGAGCTCGACGTCACCGCGGTCCCTGATCTGCGCGAGGCGATGGAGACTCTGGTCGCGGACCGGGCCGGGGGGCTCGTGGTCGACCTGTCGGGCGTCTCGTTCATCGACTCGCTCTCGATCGCCGTGCTCGTGGCCGCCCGGCGCCGCCTCGGTGAGGAGCGGCGGATGGCGATCGTTGCTCAACACCCCTATGTCCTCTTGATCTTCGAGGCGGGCGGCCTGGATTCCGTCGTGCCGCTGTTCGCGACGGTCGAGCACGCCGAGGCCCAAGTCTGCGCTTGACGGGCGCGGAGGGTTCATGGTCCGCGCGCATGCTTCACTTCTAGCGGCGATCGCGGCGATGCTGACCCTCGCCGCCCCGGTGCCCGCCGATACGGGCCACGGGCACGGCCACGGCGGCGTGCCTGCCGCCGGGGCACCCGGCCACTCACCCGGGGTCGACCAGGCGGCGAGTCTTGTGTCCCCGGCGGCGACCGAGCCATCCGTCGCGCCGACGGTGGCCGCGGGTGGGCACAAGAAGGGCACGGCGGCCCGGTCGTCGGAGACGAGCGCCAAGGCCCTGGCCCAGCCCACCCACGGCGGGGGCCGGCAAACCTCCGCTGAGGGCAATACGCGCGGCCGGGCCGGCGGCGCGGCGGTCCACCACGGATCGGGGGTGAGGGCGGTGTCCGCTCCCGGCGTGCAGGAGAGCCCGGCACTCGCCCCCACCACGGCCGCCGCTCCCCCGGCGGCCTCCGTTACGACGGTGCCCGCGGCCGTCGCGACGTCCGTCGGTGAGCCGATTGCCGTCGCGCCGCCCATCGGCTCGCCCGTCGCGACCGCCCCGGGCGCGACCCGGTCTCGTCGCCCCGCCACCGGGCGGTTTGTGCTGGTCCGCCGCCGGGCGGCTCGCCGTACCGTCGCGGCGGCGCCGGCCGGGAACCCGGCGACCACGTCGAGCCTGACCGCTCCGCTGGCGCTCGCCGCCGGGAGCCTGGGCGCGGACTCGGCCGCACCGATCGTCACGGCGACCGCTCCCCGGGCCCCCGAACCGAGCTCACCGCTGGTTCGTACGGTCGAGCGGATCCTCGAGGTGATCCCGGGATGGGTCGGCATCACGCTCGCCGCTCTGGCCGCGGGCGGCCTTCTGCTCGGCACGGCCGCCCTCCGCCAGACGTTGCGAGCGCGCAGGCTCGAGCGGGATCGGCGACGCCTGGTCGCCGACGTCGGCCTGCTGCAGTCGGCGCTGCTCCCGGCGGTGCCCGAGCAGGTCGGTCGTGCTCGCGTGACGACCGCCTACCGCCCGGCCGAGGGCCTCGCCGCGGGCGGCGACTTCTTCGACGTCTTTGCGCTCTCCGGTGGTCGGACGGCGGTGATCCTCGGAGACATGGCCGGGCACGGGCGCGAGATCGTGCCGTTCACCGCCCTGGTGCGCTACAGCCTGCGCGCCTATCTCGAGGCCGGGCTGGTGCCGCGGGCCGCGCTTCAGGTGGCTTCCTCCGTGCTCGAGTCCCAGCTCGGCGGGCACATGGTCGCGGCGACCGTGGCCGTGTTCGACCCCGAGGCCGGGCTGCTGACCTACGCGTGTGCCGGCCAGGCTCAGCCGCTGCTCGGCCCCTCCGCTCCGCAGCCGGTGACCGCAACGTCTTCGGCGCCGATCGGCGCCGGGGTCATCACCGGAAGGCGCCAGACGACCGTCGGGCTGCCCGCGGGGTCGGCCGCGTGCTTCTACACCGACGGCGTTGCCGACGTCCGGGTCGACGACCACCGCCTCGGTACCGAGGCCCTCGCGGCCAGGTTCGACGCGCTCGGCGCGAGCACGAGCGCAGACGAGTTGCTGCGCGCCGTCGTGCGCGGCAGCGACGCCCAGCCCGACGACATGGCGGTGTGCCTGCTCGCCCCGCTTCCGGGCGCCGCCGATCCGCGGCCCGGGGTCGTCGAGGAGCTCGAGCTGGATGCCGAGATGCTGGCCGACGGCCGCGCGGCGCGCTTTCTGGCCGCCTGCGGGGTGGCTCCCGCCGGGACGGCGGCCGCCGAACGATCGGCCGCCGAGATGGTTTCGCGTAGGGGCAGCGCGGTCCTCGTCGTGCGACGCAGCGAGGCCGGCGCCTCTGTGCGCGTGGACCGGCCCCTCACGGCGATGCTGCCCGCCGCCCGCAGGGCTCGACCGGGCAGGACGATGGCCATGGCGGGCTGACGTCCGAGCCCGACTCCTGACGATCCCGCGTCGGAGCTGGCCAGCTTCACGCGATCCGGGTCTGCCGCCCCGATCCGGGTCTGCCGCCCTTAAGGTGCACGGCCATGGCTTGGCTTGCTCCGGCGTTCGCCCACCCCGAGCGCCTCGATCTCCCGACCGGTGAGCACCTGCGGCCCATCCGCGAAGCCGATGTGGATATCGACCATCCCGCGGTGATGGGCTCACGCGAGCGGTTGTGGGCGAAGTACGGAGCGGCTTGGGGTTGGCCTTCCGCGACCATGAGCCACGCCGAGGACCGGCAGGACCTGGCGCGCCACGAAGCCGAGATCGCCGCCGGCGAGACATTTAACTACGCCATCCTCGACGAACCAGAGACCGCGCTGCTCGGTTGCGTCTACATCGATCCTCCTGACGCCCACTCCCCGGCGGGCATCGATGCGCTCGTCTCGTGGTGGGTGGTCGACGACGCAGTGGGAACCGACCTGGAGCGGGCGCTCGACGACGTCGTGCCGCGTTGGCTGCGTGACGTGTGGGGCTTCGAGGCCGTGCAATACCACCCATGACCGGGTCTCGAGCGGCATGTGCATGAGGTGTTCGTGCCCTGACGTCGAACGCCCTCGCGGTCACGGCGCGGCCAGCCGGCACATCAGGTCGACCGCTTCGTCGGGGCTACACCCTTGCTCGCGCACGAGGGAACGCCAGGTCGTGAAGGCCATCGCGTGCCCCACCGCGGCGTGCGACCGGCGGGCCGCCCGTCCGCGCTCGCGTCGACCCCGCATCAGGGTGGCCTGCGCCCTCTCGATGTAGACGAGAAACATCGCGAACTGCCCACGCACGGCGTCCACGAGCTCCAGGTCGCGCAGGATGTTCGAGAGCATCGGCTCGGCCTCGGCGTAGAAGGCGTAGATCTCCGTGAGCGCGGTGCGCAGACGCTCGTCAGGATCGCGCACCGCAGCCCAGCCGTCGAGGTCGGGCAGCGGATGCTGTGAGGACCAGTGCCCCGAGCAGGCCACAAAGAGCGCGGCCTCGTCGGGGAAGTAGCGATACAGCGTCGAGCGCCGGACCCCGGCGTGCTCGGCGACCGCACTCATCGATGTGCGCGACGGACCGAGCGTGCCGTGGAGCTCCATCGCGCTCTCGGTGATGCGCCGCCGCGTGCGCTCCTGCCCCTCCGCGCGCGCCTTCATCCGGTACGGTCGCTTTTGATCGGTCATAGGCGTTCGCTCAAAGCTTGACAGAGCGAAGGGACATCGCGTAGATTTTGTCGCGACATCACTGTCCGATGAAAAGGAGCTCGCCGTGAGCGTTGCCGCAGCGAAGGTCGTGGGACCCACCGACGGGAAGGCGGGCTTTCTGGGAAGCATCGGGGTGCGCTTCATGCTCGACGGCCCGGAGGCCGAAGAGCGGTTCTCGCTCGTCGAGCATCCGATGTCGGCACATGCGCTCGCCGCGCCGCTGCATCGCCACAACAAGGAGGACGAGTACAGCTTCGTCATCGAGGGTCGTATGGGTGCGCTGCTGGGCGACGAGCACCTCGAGGCGGGCCCGGGGGACCTGGTCCACAAGCCGCGAGGCCAGTGGCACACGTTCTGGAACGCCGGCGAGGAGCCATGCCGGATCCTGGAGATCATCTCCCCTGCCGGATTCGAGCGTTTCTTCGCCGAGCTCGTTGACCTCGGTGGCGCCGCCCAGGCAGCGCCCGAGCAACTCGGAGCGCTCTGCGAGCGCTACGCGCTCGAGATGGATCCCGGCAGCGTTCCTGACCTCATCCAGCGCTTCGGTGTGCGCTTTCCCGCCGAACCGCTCACCTGACTGCGGGCCTCGGTGGATCCCGAGGAGGCGCGGAGCGATCGTCAAGCGACCACGGGGTCACGTTCGCTGCGTACGGGTCGGATCAGTTGGCGCTAGGTGATCGGCGCATCTAGCGAGCAGACCTGCTTTCCACTACAAACTGCGGTAGTGAAGCTTGTGAGCCAGGGCCGCCTGGAGCCAAAGACGTTCCCGGACAGGCTCCCAGATCCGCAGTCCGGTCGGGGACCGTCATCGCCGGCGGCCTTGATTGGCCGGCAGACCGAGCTGTCACGGCTTCTCGAAGCGGTGAGCCGCCCTCGAGCCGTCGTGGTGGTCCACGGGGAGGCGGGGGTCGGCAAGACCCGCCTGGTCCGCGAGACGGCCCATGAAGCCGGAATCGCGAAAGGGCGCGTGCTGCTCGGGCACTGCCATCCGATCGCGGAGCCGTTTCCGCTCGGTCCGGTCATCGAGGCGCTTGGCTCCGCGGTGGTCGAACCGTCTACCCGTCCCCCCAGCCCGCTGCTCGGGGCGCTGCGCCCGCTGTTCCCCGAACTCGCGGAGCACCTGCCTCCCGTACCCCCGGCGATCCTGGACCCGCGCGCGGAGCGTCATCGGCTCTTCCGGGCGCTTCGCGAGCTGCTGGCCGCTCACGGACCCACGCTGTGCGTCCTCGAAGATCTGCATTGGGCCGACGAGGCGACGCTCGAGTTCGTGTCGTTCCTCGCGTCCGCGACCCCGACCGAGGCCGGGTTCGTGCTCACCTGCCGGACCGAGGACGCCCGCCCCTCCTCCCGGCTGGCCGGTCTGATCTCGAGCATCACACGCCAGGGGGAGGGCACGAGTATCGGGTTGGCTCCGCTGTCGGTCCACGACGTGCGGGCCATGGCCGCGTCGATGCTCGGCTCAGACACTGTGACCCACGAATTCGCGAGGCGCCTGCACGAGTGGACGGCGGGTCTTCCCCTTGCGGTGGAACAGGTCGTCCGGCTGCTTGGCGACGGAGGGGATGTCGCCGCGATGATGCAGTGCCCAGCGCCGGCCTCGCACACCTTCCCGGTGCCTCGGGCGGTCGGCGAGCCGATCGTGCACCGCGTGCAGGGGCTGAGCGATGACGCCCGGCTCGTCGCCTGGGCCACAGCCGTCCTCGGTGTCACCGCAGCAGAGGCGCTCATCCTCAACGTGGCCGACCTGCCCCCCGTCCCCGGCGCCTCGGCACTCGTGGAAGCCCTCACGGTGGGTGCGCTCGAGGAGCGCGGGAACGGGCTGTACGGATTCCGCCATGGGCTCGCCACCCGGGCGGTCTACGAATCCATCGCCGGACCGCGTCGACGCCGTCTGCACCTGCGCGCTGCCGCGGTGCTCGAGCGTCGTGGCCTCTCCCCCCTCGCCGAGATCGCGCATCACCTGCGGGAGGGCGGATCCGGGAAGTGGCCGCTCTACGCCGAGGCGGCCGCGGAGGAGGCGAGCAGGGCGGGAGACGACCGACTGGCCGCGACGCTGCTCGGTGATGCGCTGTCGGCTTCCGGGCTTTCCAGGGAAGATCGGATCCGCATGGTCCTTGCACTCGGCGAGGTCGCTCTGTACGGCCCGCCGTCCCCCCGCGTCGTCCGCCTCCTCCAGCTCACCCTCGAGGAGGAGACGCTCTCCCCCGGCGTGCGCGGCGAGCTGCGGCTCTCGCTGTCGCGGTTGCTGGGTCATGCGGGTGACGCGGCCAGCTGGCGCAGGGAGGCGGCGCTCGCCGTCGCCGAGCTGCGACGACGGCCGGCGCTCGGGGTGCGCGCGATGGTCAACCTGGCCCAACCGCTCAGTCACAGCGACGGCAAGCTCGATGATCACCTCGCATGGCTCGATCGGGCGGTTGAGGCCGCTGAACGCCAGACGGATCGCGTGGCACGGATCGCGGTGTCCTCCCAGCGGGCGGCGATCCTGCTCAGTTTGGGCGATCGCGGAGGCTGGGCCGCTGTCGGCGACATTCCACGGTCGGCCGCCACCACGGATGAGAGGTTGCAGCTCTCCCGGGGCTACCTCGCGCTGGCCGAGACCGCGCTGGGCCTCGGCTACTACGCGCGAGCCGAGTCGTTCGTCGGTAAGGCTGACCGGATTCAGGATCAGATCGGCCACCGGTCATGGGGGCTGTGGCTCGAGGTGACCCGGGCCTCGATGGACTGGTGTCTCGGTCGCTGGGATGGTCTCGAGGAGCGGCTTCGACGGCTGCTGGAGGAGACGGAACCTACGCCATCGCTGTCGCTCGCCAACCGGTTCGCCCTCGGTTCCCTGCTTCTGTCCAGAGGCCAGCTCGAGGAGGCTCGGCGGCTCCTTGCCTCGTCGCTCGAAGCGGCGCAGCGCAAGCAGAGCCTCTCCCAGCTCGTGGCCGTGTCAGGCCGGCTGGCGCGACTGCACCTGGACTCTGGAGACGCGCACGCCGCCCGTGCGGTGTCGGCGGGCGCCCTCGATGCGGTCAGGGGCAAGAAGGTCTGGGTGCTCGGGCGCTCGTTTGCTCCCGAGGCGGTGCAGGCGCTCCTGGGGTGCGGGGAGCTGGACGAGGCGCGTGCGGTCGTCGCCGAGTTCGCCGCCGGGCTTCGGGGGCTCGACGTACCCACGTCCAGAGCCGCCCTTTCCTGGTGTCGTGGCGCGGTGGCCGAGGAACAGGGCCTCGCCACCAGAGCCGGCCGTCACTTCGAGCGATCAGAGGCCGGATGGGGGCGGATTCCCAACCGCTACGAGGCCGCCAGGGCACTTGAGAGGAGGGCCCGGTGCTCGCCCGCCGAGGACGGGGCATCGGCAGACCGCCTGCTGCTGGACGCCCTCGAGACGTTTCAGGACCTCGGCGCCGACGGAGACGCCCGGCGCGTTCGGGCCCAGCTCAAGGCCCGGGGTGCGTGGCGCGGCGGGCGCACGGGCTACGGCGACGAGCTGTCGCCCCGCGAAGCGCAGGTCGCCCGCCTGGCCGGCCGGCGAAAGACCAACCGCGAGATCGCGGAGGCGCTGTTCATCTCCCCGCGGACGGTGGAGATCCACGTGGCCGCCTCGCTGCGAAAGCTCGACCTGCGCTCACGGCACGAGCTCGGCGAGGTGCCGAGCCTGGGCAAAGATACGTAGTCGACGTATAGCGAGGACCGAGCGGTGCCTCTAGGTTCACTGGCAGGAGAGCCGTGCGTACGAGACGTACGGTCCAGCGGGCAACGAGTTTCGAGGAGACGGCATGAAGCTGCGAGTTACGTCGATGGCGGTTGTTCCGCTGGCGCTTGGAGTCTTAGCTGCGCCTGCCATGGCACTGCGGGGGATCCCGAGCTACACGCCCGTGACGCTCAACTCGCCGATCCCCGAGGCCGGCGCCAGGTTCGGCGACCGCATGGACACCATCGGCGACATTGACGGCGACGGGGTCAACGACTTCGCCGTGAGCAGCCCGCTCGCGAGCCAGGGCTCTGGAGCGGGACCGCACATAGGGCGCGTCTGGGTCTTCGTGGTCGCGACCGCAAGCTGCTCTTCTCGATGTTTCCGCCGCGGGCGGACCGCCAGCCCGACGGCGGGTTCGGCAGCTCGGTCATCGGCATCGGCGACGTGAACGGCGACGGGGTGCCCGACATGGCGATCGGGGCCAACTCCCTGGACGTCAATCAGACCGTGAACCCCGACACCGGCAACTTCAGCTCGTGCACCCCCGCGGCCACCCCCGGGGCCGTATGCAACGAGGACCAGGGACGCGTCTACATATACAGCGGCAAAGCCGACATGGATGATCCTTCTCGCGGCCAGGTCATCCGCGTCGTCGACGCCCCCACCCCGCAGGCGTTTGCGTACTTCGGCGATGACCAGGCCGTGGGCACCGGGGATCTCAACGGCGACGGCGTCAACGACTTCGTCGAGCCGGAGCCAAGTGAGAACGTCGGTCTCTGCGACGCCAATTTCGACGGGGGATCGGTGCCCTGCCCCGTCGGCGCGGCGTACACCATCAGCGGCTTCACCGGCGAGGTGATCAACCGACTCCTCCCACCCCTCGCCGACCGGAATCCCTACGACAGCTTCGCCTACGGTGGGGTCAGCAACCCCGGCGACGTGACGGGCGACGGGATCGACGACATCACCATGGGTGAGCCGTTCTCCGACGCAGGCGGGCACCTCTACCTGTACGACGGCGCGGCCAGCGGGCCGGCGGGCAGCGACAAGCTGCCCCGGTTGGCGCTTGCCGATCCGGCGGATCAGATTGGGGCCGGCTTCGGGTTCGGGCGCGGCACGGGCAGGGAACCGCGAGATGTCAACGGCGACGGCGTCGGGGAGTTCTACGGGGTCGATCCGGGCCAGAAGGTCGGGGCGGTGGCCAATGCCGGCGAGGCGTACGCGCTCAGCGGTGTGGACGGCTCCATCGTCCAAAGGCTCGAGGACCCCAACCCAAAGCCCAGCGGGTCCTTCGGGTTCTACCACGCGAGCGCCGGCGACCTCAACGGCGACGGAGCGCCGGACGTCCTCGCCATGAGGTTCACCTTCACCCAGAACGCCTACGCCCCCGATCCGCCTCCGGGAGCGGCCGCGTACGTGCTCGATGGTCGAACCGGGGCAGGGCTCGTGACCCTGCCCGGTATGACGAGTGACGGCCCCGCTCAGTCGCTCGCATCCCCGGGCGACCTCAACGGGGACGGCTATCCCGACTACCTGCTCGGCGGCAGGGTGAGCGACGGGAGCGTGGGTGATCTGACCGGGCGAGTGCTCGTCGAGCTGTCAGGCCCGCCGGCCGCCCCGCCGGCCACTTCGCCGGCGGCTAACCCATCCGGTGCCGCGCCGACGGCGACGCCGTTTGCCGCGACGAATGCTCGTGACACTACCCGGCCGGTGCTCCTCGGGTTGTCGCTTTCTCCCAGGAGATTTCGCGCGGCGCTGTCGGGGGCGAGTGTGGCGACGGTGGTGGGCTCGAGGGTTTCCTTCTCGCTCTCGGAGAAGGCCTCGGTCAGGTTTGCGGTAGAGCGGGCTCGT
>JBBPZE010000049.1:0-8101 GCA_038199185.1 Solirubrobacterales bacterium | reverse complement strand
CGATCGAGCGACGGCATGAGCTATGCCTTCACGCTGCGCGACGGCATCCGCTGGCACGACGGCCGGCCGCTGAGCGCCGCCGACGTCGCGTTCACGTTCGAGTACTTCGCCCGGCAGTCGCTCGGCCCGTTGCTCCTGGCGCAGCCGTTCGGCGTGCGCGGCGCGCGGGTGACCGGGCCGCGCGTCGTCGAGGTGGCGCTCGAGCGCCCCACGGTGACGTTCCTCGAGTCGGTGGCCGCGACGCTGCCGATCATCCCCCGGCACGTCTGGGAGACGATCGCTGACGCGCCGCAGGCGCAGGATCGGTCGGTGCTCGTGGGCTCGGGCCCCTACCGTTTGGCGACCTACTCGCCCGGCGAGGGGGCGTCGCTCTACAAGGCCAACCGCGACTACTTCCTCGGGCCGCCGTTCATCCGCCGCATCGAACTGGTCCCGGTCGACGACGCGCTGACCGCGCTGCGCGCCGGGGAGATCGACTCGGCCGACACGCCGCCCGAGGGCGTGGCCGAGGATGCGCTCGCCGGATTTCGCGCCGACCCGGCCTACGGCATGGCGCGCAGCGCGGGTGGGTTCACGTTTCCGCTGATCTTCAACATCGGGCGGGGCGGCGCGCTGGCCGACGTGCGGTTCCGCCGGGCCTGCGCGCTGGCGATCGACCGCGACGGCATCGTCGCCCGCCTTCTGGGCGGCAACGGGCAGCCCGGCAACCCGGGCTTCCTTCCGCCCGACCACCCATTCCACGTCGACGTGCAGCAGTACCGCTACGACCCGGCCCGGGCGCGAGCCCTGCTCGACCAGGCCGGCTACCGCACCTCCTCGGCCGGGGGGGTGCGCCGGGGACCGGACGGCAAGGTGCTGCGGCTGGAGATCCTCACCGGGAACTCCCCCGTGCCGCCCATGCTCGACCTCCTCATCGAGTCGCTCAAGGCGGTTGGCGTGGGGCTACGGCCCCGGTCCGTCGACCTCCCCACGCTTTTCGGCAGCACCCAGAAGGAGGCCGACGACATCGCGCTGACCCTCTACCCCGGCCCGGGCGGAACCGCTCCCTCCGCCGATCCCGACACGCTGCGCGCGTTCTACTCCTCGCGTGTGCGTGGGCGGCTGGAAGGCGCCCAGGGCTACTCGAACCCGGAGTTCGACGACCTCGCGCAGCGCCAGCTCGTCACGTCCGATGTTGCGGAACGCCGGCGGCTGATAGCCCGCATGCAGCGGCTCCTGGCGCGCGACCTCCCGGCCCTGCCGCTCTACTACCCCACGCTCTACAACGTCTTTCGCAAGAAGGCCTTCGACCAGTGGTACTACACGCCCGGTGGCCTGGCCGGCGGCCTGCCGAGCGTCTACAACAAGCAGGTGCTCATCACCGGCCGGCAGACCGGGGTGGCGATCCGACGGTCGTGAGGGTCCCAGTCGCGGTTGGGCGATCGAACCTGCGCAATGCGCACGTCCGATCGCCCACGCCCGCAGCCCAGATGCCCCCGGAAGGAATCGAACCTTCAACCTTCGGATTAAGAGTCCGCTGCTCTGCCAATTGAGCTACAGGGGCCAGCGAGCGGTGCAGGATAGCGCCGGATTGCCCCGTGCTCAGGGGGTGGGGGAGCCGGCACCCGCCGGCGTGACGGCCTGCTGAGCGGCGGCCGAGGCCGCCTGGGTCTTGAAGCCGTCGAGCGTCTGCTTGAGCTGCTGCTTCTGGTCCTTGGGCGCGAGCTGGACGGCCTTCTGGGCAGACAGGTCGCCCTTGCGGGTCTGTCCGGCGAGGTAGGCGAGCTGTGCCAGCTGCCCATAGAGCGCCGCGGTCTCCGGCCTGCGGGTGTCGACCACGATCTCCATCGCCGCCACGGCCTTGTCGGGCTTGTTCAGCCCGGCCGGGCCAAAGGCCTGGACCATGAGGTTGGCGACGTCCGCGTTCGGCCTGGCCGGGGCAAGCGAGAGGTACTTGTCCCAAGCCATCTCCACCTGCGCGAGCTTGGCCTTGCCCTTGGGGGTGAAGCTCGAGGTCGACTGGTCGTAGTTCTCGCCCACCGAGCTCTCCTGATAACGGGCGCGGGCGAGCCCGGCCCACGCCGGCGCGTCGCCCGGCATCGACCGCACGCGGGCCTCCAGCTTCTTGACCCGCTTTGCGAAGGTGTCGCCGTTGGTGGGGTTCCCGTTCTGATCGACCGCGTTGAGCAGCCCGCCGCTGACGTTCCCGCCGACCCCGAAGAGGACCAGGCCGCCACCCATGAGGATGGCGAGGCCGAGATAGATGGCGCGAACCGTGTTGCGGCGCCCGGATCCTCTGAGGTCGAAGAGCATGGTCTAGTCGTCGTCCGGCAGGCGCTTGGCTCGAGTCAGGCTCTCGGCTGCCGCGTCCACGTGCGCGAGGGCGGGATCGGGATCGCCGCCGGCGTCCTCGTCGTGGTGGGCATCGCCGTTCTCGCGGGCATCGCCGTTCTCGTGGGGACCGCCGTCGTCGTGGGGTTCGTCGTCGTCGTAGGGATCGTCGTCGTCCTCGTCGATGTCCTCCCCGCCGAGAGCGTCGCCAGCCACCCGCTTGCGCTCGAGGAGAGCGGCCAGCAGGATACTCAGCTCGAAGAGCACGAGAAGCGGGAGCATCGTGATGATCATCGTGATCGGATCCGGCGTCGGAGTGGCGATGGCGGCCACGATCGATGTGCCCAGTACGACGTAGCCACGGTTCTTGCGCAGCTGCTGCGTGGAGACGATGCCCAGTCGCGTGAGCGCCAGGACGCCCATGGGCACCTGGAACAGCAGCCCCATCGCGCCGAGGAACGTGACGGAGAACGAGTAGTAGTCCTGCGCGCGCAGCAGGATGTCGAAGTGCTTCTCGTTGAAGTTCAGCAGGAAGCCCGCCGCGCGCGGGAGGGCGACGAAGTACCCGAAGGCCACGCCACCGATGAACAGCGCCGGGATCATGAGCAGGATCGGGTAGACGGCTCTTCGCTCCTTCTCCGTGAACGCGGGCAGCACGAAGCCATAGAGCTGGAAGAGCAGGAACGGCAGGGCGATGAGGATCGCCGCGTAGCCGGCCACCTTGAAGGTGGTGATGAACGGCTCGGTGACGCCCAGCGTGATGGGGCGGCGGCCGGTGTTCGACGGCGTGGCCTCCGCGGCTGACTGCGCCGCCTTCAGCGCCCGGCTGATCGCCGCCTTGTCGGACGGGTTGGCCGCCGAGCGCTCGACGGCCCCCAGCACGGGACCCAGCGACTTGGCCAGCTCGCCGATGCGCTGCTGAAACAGCGAGGTCTGGCCGAGCTGGTCCTTCGGGTTCTTGCCCGGCTTGAGAGCCCGTTCGACCGGGCGGTTGATGATGTTGAGGACCCGGTCGTTCTGCCAATAGCACACGGCGAACGCCGCGGCGAAGACGACGACCGCCCAGATGATGCGGGTGCGCAGCTCGTCGAGGTGCTCCACGAGTGACAGCCGGTCCTCGTGGCCGATCGGCCGCAGCTTGGGCATGGTGCAGCGAGCCGTCTAGGCCCGGGGGGGCGCGGCCGGATCGTGCTCGTCGGGAGAGGGCGCGACGGTACCGGCCGGTGGTGCGACCGGTGCCTCCCCGAGCGCCGGCGGTGCCACCCGCGGCGACTTCTCGTCATCCTCATCATCCGAGTCGCTCTTGCTCGAGATCGAATCCTTGAACTCGCGCATCCCGCCACCGAGCTGGCGGCCCAGCCCGGGCAGGCGCTTGGGCCCGAAGACGACCAGCAGGATGACCAGCACGATGAGCAGTTCGGGGACGCCGATTCCGGCCATGTTCCAAGCCTAGCCCAGTGTGGCCTCAAGTCCTGAGCAGCGGCGGCCGATGAAGGTGTCGAGATGCACGATCGCCCCGAAAGCTCGCAGGACGTCCGCCGGGTGGTGCTGCCGTCGGGCAAGACGATCGAGGTCGTCTACTTCGAGGAGTCCTCCCCCGGCAAGCCCACGACGGCCCCACGGGCGGCCGAGACCTCCGATCGCGTCGATCTTCACGTCTGCACCTCGTGCAACTCCGAGCTGGTCTACCCGGAGGACTGGGAAGAGGTCGGGACGACCCATTGGCAGGTCGCGCTGCGCTGCCCCAACTGCGAGTGGACGGGCTGCGACGTCTTCGACCAGACGGTGGTCGAGCGCTTCGACGAGGAGCTCGACCGGGCCACCGAGGCGATCGTCGGCGACCTGCGCCGTCTGATGGCGGCCAACATGGAGGGCGAGATCGAGCGGTTCGCCCGCGCGCTCGAGGCCGACGCCCTGCTGCCCGAGGACTTCGGGCGCCCCGCCCCTCAGGCGTAGCGTTCCACCACGCCGTCGGCCACCAGCAGCAACGCTCGGCGCTGGGCACCGGTGAGGTCACCGGGAAGCATCTCCTTTGCTTCCACGACGAGGCTCAGGGCGCGCGCGCGCGCTCGTTCCAGCGCCCCCGTCGCCACGATCCGATCGCAGATGCGCTCGGCCTGGGCAGGGGTGATGCCCGGGTGCAGATCGAGATCCTCCAGGCCGGCGAGAATGAGCGGAAGCGTGACCGTCCCGTCGAGCAGGTCGGTGCCGCGGAGCTTTCCCGTCCGCTCCGCCGGTCCACTGACGTCGAGGATGTCGTCGAGGATCTGAAACGCGAGGCCGATACGCCGACCGTACGGCCCCAACCCCGGTTCACGAGCAGCCGCGAGCTCCCCGAGAACGCACGCCGCCTCGAACAACCGCGCGGTCTTCAGCTCGCAGCGTCGCAGGTAGCGCTCCGGTGTCACCGCGGTGTCCCAGGCGTCCGAGCGCTGGAGCAGCTCGCCCTCGGCCAGGGCCGAGGATGCCCGCGAGAGCACGCGAACCTGCTCCGCGTCGTCGTTGGCGGCCAGTTCCGAGAACGCGCGCGCGAAGAGGTGGTCGCCGGTGACGGTCGCCGCCTCGCGCCCCGCCGCCGCCCACACCGTCGGGCGGCCGCGGCGCAGCGGGGCGGCGTCGAGCACGTCGTCGTGGACCAGCGTGGCGGCGTGGACGAGCTCGACGCACGCCGCGGCGCGCACCAGGGCGTCCTGCCCGCGCGTGACCGCGCCCGCGGCGAGCAGCACCAGCAGCGGGCGCAGGCGCTTACCGCCGGCGGCGATCGTCCCCTCCGCCCACCCGCCCACCGCTCCGCCCGGAGCCGCCGCGACCTCACGCAGCCGCGCCTCGACGGCCTCCAGCAGGCGAGGGAGATGGGCTCCGCCGGCCTCGACGACGAGATCCACGGCTTCGCCCTGCCGATCGGCCTGCGGCACCTCGGAGGTCACGCGGCCTCACCGACGTGGATCGCGATGATGCCGCCCGCGGTCAGGATCCAACGGATGCGCCGCAGGCCGGCGCGGTCCATGACCGCCCCGAGGTCGCGGGGCGGAGGGAACCGCCGGACCGAACGGGGCAGATACTCATAGGCGTCGGAGTTCCCGGCCACCTTGCCGAGCGCCGGCACCACATGGTCGAACCACACGTGGAAGAACGTCGACAGCGGCGGCCTCGTGGGCGTGGTGATCTCCAGGATCACCGCCCTGCCGCCCGGGCGCACCACCCGCGCCATCTCACGCACGCCCCGGTCGAGGTCGGAGAAGTTGCGGGCGCCGAAGCCGACGGTCGCGGCGTCGAAGCGGTCGTCCTCGTAGGGCAGCTCCATGGCATTGGCCCATTCCCATGCGATCGCGGCGTCCTTCTCCCGCGCCCGGGCCAGCATCTCCTCGGAGAAGTCCGAGCCGATGACCCGCGCGCCACGGCGGGCCATCTCGATCGCCAGGTCGCCGGTGCCGGTCGCCACGTCGAGCACCTCCGCCCCCGGCCCCGCCCGCGCCAGGTCCGCCGCCCGCCGTCGCCACTGGTGGTGCAGGCCGGCGGTCATGACCTGGTTCATCAGGTCATAGACGCCCGAGATGCGATCGAACATCGACCGCACCTGGTTCTCGGGGAGCGTGCCCCTCGCGGGCTCCCCGTTCACTTGAGCTGCGACAGGAACTCGACCAGGTTGTCGAACTTGTCCTTGGGGAGATCCTTGAACGACGGCATGGGCGCCGTCGGGTTGATCAGCGTCCGGGCGATCGCCTGTCGGGGCAGCCGTGCGCCGATCTTGGTCAGGGGCGGCCCGGGGCCGTCGTTGCCGCTCTCGCCGATCTTGTGGCACGCCAGACAGCCCGCCTGGGGAACCACCTGCTTTCCCGCCTCGTAGGCGTTGAGCTCCGTCGCCCCGAGCGCCACGACCCGTGCCGGCGTGGCCATCTCGATCCTCGTGGGGGACCCCGCGGTGGCGCCGGCGTAGGTCAGGTAGGCCATGGCGGCGATCGTGAAGATCGCGGCCGCGGTGGCGATGGGCCGGCGCTCGGGCCGGCGCTCGGGCCCGCGGTCGTAGAACGGCAGCAGGAAGAGCAGGATCATGCAGATCGTCGGGACGCCGATCGTCGCCAGCGGGACGAGCGAAGGCGGCTTGATGATCCGCAGTACCTCGAAGAGGAAGAAGTAGTACCACTCGGGCCGCGGGACGTAGGTCGTGGTGGTGGGGTCGGCCTTGGGACCGAGCTCGGCACCGAGCGCCAGCGCCAGCAGGATGATCGCCAGGACGACGATCACCCCCATGACACTGTCCTTGGCGACCGCGTAGGGGAAGAACGGCTTGCCCTGGGACTTCAGGACGGCGTACTCGCGGAGGTAGGCCTCCTTCTCCGCGCGGTTCACGCGCGCTCCTCGCGCAGCTCGGGCTCGAGCTCGGCCTTCATCCAGGGCGGAGCGGTCGTCCCCAGCTTGGCCACGAGGTAGAGGTGCGCGCCGATCAGCGCGGCGATCAGGCCGGGCACGATCAGCATGTGGATCGAGTAGAACCGCGACAGCGTGTTGGCGCCGAACTCGGGGCCCGCTCGCAGGAAGTCCGACAGGTAGGGCCCGACGAGCGGCCCCGTGCCGTTGATGTTCACGCCGACGATCGTCGCCCAGTAGGACCGCTGGTCGAACGGGAGCAGGTAGCCCGTGAAGGACATGACCATCGTGAGGATCAGCAGCACGACGCCGATGATCCAGTTGAGCTCGCGCGGGTATTTGTAGGCGCCGAAGAAGAAGGTCCTGGCCATGTGGAGGAAGACGAGGATCACCATCACCGACGAGCCCCACTTGTGCATGCCGCGGACGAACTCCCCGAGGAACGCCTCGTTGGTGATGTAGCGCACCGACTCGTAGGCGCGGGTGGCCGACGGGTCATAGAACATCGCCAGGAACACCCCGGTGACCGCCTGGCTGAGGAACGCGATCATCGTCGCCGAGCCCAGCGTGTAGAACCAGTTGGTCCCCTTGGGCACCTTGCGGAACATCATCCAGCGCGCGCCGCCCGACAGCGAGGTGCGCTCGTCGAGCCAGTCGACGACGGTGGTCCCCGCCTCCTTCGCCGTGTTGGGCGAATCGCCGTTGCCGTTGCTCTCGCCCGGCCGCGGTGGCGGCTGCTTGAGGGCGGAGGGGACCGGCGGTCTGGGCAGCTTGAGCTTGGGCATCAGGTCCCCGGGAGCTTGCGGATCGACGGGCGCGAGGGATAGACGTACTGGCCGATGCCGTCCAGCGGCTCACCGGGATCGCGCGGCGAGAAGCGCCGCAGCTCGCGGTTGACCGAGAACCTCGGCCCCACCAGCACCCGGCCGTTGGTGACCCGGGTGTAGAAGCGATCCAGCGGGCGCACGGGCGGGCCGCCGCTGACCGCCCCCTGGAAGTCATAGACCCCGCCGTGGCACGGGCAGATGAAGCGCTGGGCCGCCACCTTGTAGCTCACGGGGCAGCCGAGGTGCATGCACCGCGTCGAGATCGCGATGAACTCGTTGTACTGGTCGGGCTTGTCGGTGTCGTACTGCTCGTTGCGCTTGCGCACATAGGCGGTCGAGCGGCCGGCCTCGCCGATGCCCTCGACGATCGAGATGGTCACGGGCACGTACTTGTCGTCGGGGAAGGCGTCGATCGAGCCGGCGTCCTGCCACGTCACCTTGTGCTTCTCGAAGACGGGACCGACGGCGAAGCCGATCGCCGGCAGCGCGAAGGCGCCCGCCGCGATGGCGCCGGCGCCATGGGTGACGCCCGTCATGAACCGGCGGCGGGTGACGGTCTCGCCCTCGAAGGCGCCGGGCATCCCCCGGTCAACGGT
>JBBPZE010000048.1:0-26787 GCA_038199185.1 Solirubrobacterales bacterium | reverse complement strand
GGCAAGACCGAGGTCTACCTGCGTGCGGTCGCACGCGCGCTCGAGCGCGATCAGAGCGCGATCGTCCTCGTTCCCGAGATCGGGCTGACACCCCAGATCGTCTCGCGTTTCGCCGAGCGATTCGGCGACACGGTTGCCGTCCTGCACTCCCGGCTCAGCGCCGGCGAGCGCCACGACGAGTGGACACGGCTGCGGGCCGGTGAGGCGCGTGTGTGCGTCGGCCCGCGGTCGGCGGTCTTCGCCCCGCTCGATCGCGTGGGCCTCATCGTCGTCGACGAGGAGCACGACAGCTCCTACAAGAACGAGGGGGATCCGCGCTATGACGCGCGCTCGGTGGCCGCGTACCGGGCGAGGCTGAGCGGAGCCGTTCTCGTGGCGGGCAGCGCGACACCCCGGCCGGAGAGCTATCTGGCCATGCGCAGGCTCCGGATGGGCGCCCGCGTCGACGGCGCGCTGCTTCCGTCGGTCCAGATGGTCGACATGCGCGAGGCGAAGCGCGCCCTGCACCCGCTGACCGTGCACGCCCTGCACGACTCCCTCAAGTCGATCGTGCTTCTCAACCGGCGGGGATGGTCGAACTTCCTGACATGCCGCTCGTGCGGCGAGGTATGGATGTGCCCCGACTGCGACGTGTCGCTGGTGCTGCACCGCTCGGAGGACCTCGTCGCGTGTCACCACTGCGGCCACCGGGAGCGCGTGCCGACACGCTGCGATGCGTGCGGCTCCGTCTCGATCGGCCGGCATGGCACCGGTACCGAGCGGCTCGAGCACGAGTTGGCCGCCGCCGGGCACCCGGTCTTCCGGCTGGACGCCGACATTCGGCGTGCCGCCTCGGTGCTCGCGGCCTTCGAGCAGGCGCCGCGCGGCATCCTCGTCGGAACCCAGATGGTGGCCAAGGGGCATGACTTCCCCGATGTGACGCTGGGTGTCGTCCTCGACGCCGACGCCACGTTGCGCTTTCCGGACTTCCGCGCGGAGGAGCGGACGTTCGCCCTGGTCGCCCAGCTGGCCGGGCGAGCGGGCCGGGGATCCGCGGCGGGTCGCGTGCTCGTCCAGACCATCGCCCCCGGTGCTCCCTCGCTGGCCTACGCCGCGCGCCATGACAGCGAAGGGTTCCTCGCCGGTGAGCTGGCCCGGCGGGAGGCCTTGAGCTACCCCCCGTACTCCACGCTGATCCGGGTGGTCTGCTCGTCGCCCGAGCCGGGCGCCGCGGCGGCGGCGGCGGGAGCGGTTCGGGAGCACCTCGCCGTTCCGGCGCTCGGGCCCGCGCCGCTGTTCCGGCTGCGCGGCCGCGAGCGCAGCCAGCTGATGATCAAGGCAGCCGATCGCGCCGCCGCGATCGCCGCGGTGGGCGCAGCCGTCCGCGACGTCGCCGCCGGCCGCGCCCACCGGGCCGCTGCGTTGAGCGTGGATGTGGACCCGCAGTAGCCTGCGCGCCGCATGAGCGAGGAAGCAGAGCTGCTGGACGAGGTCGAGGTCGAGGGTCCGGAGGACCCGCCGCCCGACCTCAGCCCCGAGATGCGCGCCCGTCGCGAGGCGGCGCTTCAGCACGTGCGTGTCTACGGCGACCCTGTCCTGCGCACGGAGGCGCGACCCGTGGACCGGTTCGACCAGGCGCTGACCGACGAGGTCGGCCGCATGAGCGCCCTGATGAACGACGCGCTCGGCATCGGCCTGGCCGCCACCCAGGTGGGCGTCCCGCACCGGTTGCTCGTCTATCGCGTCGAGCATGCGAGCCCGGTCAACCCGTTGGTCAACCCCGAGATCCTGTGGACCTCCAAGGATCGCGAGGTCATGGAGGAGGGCTGCCTGAGCCTCCCGACCGTCCACGTCGACGTCGAGCGACCGATCCACGTCCGCGTCCGGGCCTGGGACTCGCTGGGCGACGAGATCCTCGTCGAGGCGTCCGGGCTCGAGGCGCGGGTGATCCAGCACGAGATCGACCACCTCGATGGTGTGCTGATCCTCGACCGGACCTCGCGGGACCAGCGCAAGGAAGCCATGCGCTCCTTGCGCGAGGCGCTCGACGGCTCGGGGTGAGCCTCGCCTACCTCGGCACCTCGGAGTTCGCGGCCGGGGTGCTGCGCGCGCTGTGGGCCCGCGAACGGTGGCGGCCCGAGCTCGTCGTCTCCCGCCCCGACCGGCCCCAGGGCCGCGGACGCCACGTCTCCAGCCCGCCCGTCGCCACGTTCGCGAGGGAGCTGGGGTCCGAGCTCGCGCAGCCGGAGGACGTCCACGCGCTCGACCTCGGCCGCTTCGACGACATCGTCGTGTGCGCCTTCGGCGTGTGGATCAAGGAGCCGCTGATCTCCCATCCCGGCCTCATCAACATCCATCCGTCGCTGTTGCCGCGGTGGCGGGGGGCGGCGCCGATCGAACGGGCGATCATGGCCGGCGATCGGGAGGCCGGCGTCTGCATCATGCGGATGGTCGCCGAGCTCGATGCCGGCCCGGTGTGCCTGACCGAGCGGGAGGCCGTCCGGGAGGACGACGACTTCGGGAGCCTGTCGTCGCGGCTTCAGGAGGTCGCTGCGCGGCTGGTCCTGCGCTGGCTCGAGGAGCGCCCGGCCTGCCGCGAGCAGGGCGAGGGGGGCATGACCTACGCGGAGAAGATCGGTCCCGCCGACCGGGTTCTGAGCGCGTCTCGCTCGCGGGACGAGAACTGGCGTGTGGTGCGAGCGCTCTCCCCGCACATCGGAGCGAAGGTGGGGGATCTCGGGGTATGGACGGCCGCGCCGGCCGGCGAAGGCCCCCCGGCCGGGGAGCTGGCGGTCTCGGGCGGGCGCTTGCTGTGGGGATGTGGTGATGGCGCCCTGGAGCTCCTGGAGGTCCAGCCGCCCGGAAAACGCCGGATGCCCGCGGCCGACTACGCCCGTGGGCTATGAGACCTGCACGATGCGCAGGTTGGATCGCCCAGGGTCGGCGCGATGCGCGCCCCCGGTCGGCCATTCCTGCGCCTCCCGCCGGATGAGCCCCGCTCGGCAGGCCGCGTTTCGCGTCGTGCGGCGCGTGCTGGAGCAGAGCGCCTACGCCGACCGGGCGATGGAGGGGGAGGGGCGCCGGCTCGACGCGCGCAACCGCGCGTTCGCCCACCAGCTGGCGTTCGGCACCGTGCAGCGCCGGGCGACGCTCGACCATG
Organism: Solirubrobacterales bacterium; assembly: GCA_038199185.1. Classification (GTDB taxonomy): domain Bacteria; phylum Actinomycetota; class Thermoleophilia; order Solirubrobacterales; family Solirubrobacteraceae; genus BP-464. Next base: position 23,648 of record JBBPZE010000048.1, on the reverse strand, counting down.
TCATCGAGGCCTTCGTCGAGCGCGAGCCGCCGGCGATCGCCCGAGCGGCCCTGCAGCTCGGCCTCTATCAGCTGCTCTTCCTCGACGGGGTGGCCGACCATGCGGCGGTCGGCGAATCGGTCGAGCTGCTCAAGGGCCATCGGGCGGCCGGCATGGTCAACGCGGTGCTCCGGCGCGTCGCGCGCGAGGGCTTCGAGCTGCCGGCCGACGACACGCCGGGGGGCGCCGCCCTTCGCCATTCCCACCCGCTCTGGATGGTGGAGATGTGGTGGGACTGGCTCGGGCCCCAGGAGACCCTGGCGCTGCTGGAGGCCAACAACCGCCCGGCCGAGCGGGCGCAGCGGGTGGCCGCCAACGGCCGCACGATCATCCAGTCGAGTGCCTCGCAGCTGGTCTCGGCGATCGTCGACCCGCAGCCGGGCGAGCGCGTGCTCGATCTGTGCGCGGCCCCGGGCAACAAGACGACCCACCTCGCGGCGCTGATGGAGGATCGGGGCGAGATCGTGGCCTATGAGCGCCACCCCGGCCGCGCGGCGGCCCTGCAGGAGCGCTGCGCCGAGCTCGGCGCCACGATCGTCCGCGTCGTGATCGACGACGCCGCCCACGCCACGGGCTCGTTCGACCGCGTCCTGCTCGACCCTCCCTGCTCGGGCCTGGGCACCCTCTCGCGCAACCCCGACCTGCGCTGGAGGATGACGCCCGAGCGCGTGGAAGGCCTCGTCCTCGAGCAGGAGCGGCTGCTCGCCGCGGCGGAGCGCTGCGCCGCGCCGGACGGGAGCCTCGTCTACAGCGTGTGCACGCTGTCGCCGCCCGAGGAGCGGCTTGTGGAGGGTGCTATCCACCGGACGTGGCCGCACCGCGACGGCACCGACGGGTTCTATATTTCGCGACGCGATGGATGAGGCCGTGAACCTCGGTCCGGCGTGCCCGGACTGCCATGAGCCCTGGCTTCGCCCGACGACGCTTCCCGGCCGCTACCGGTGCGTCTACTGCCTGCACCGCTTCGAGCTGCGGTCCGTCTGCCCCGAATGCGGCGAGCACTCCACCATCGTGCGCATGAGCTCGACGGAGATCCTGTCCTGCAATGCATGCGGCGGCAGCATGCTCGCCCCGGTGTGAGCACATAAGCTGGCCCGGATGGCCACTTTCATCGCTCCGTCCATCCTGTCTGCCGACTTCGGTCGTCTCCGCTCCCAGGTCGAGGAGGTCGTCGCGGCCGGTGCGAGCGTCATCCACGTCGACGTGATGGACGGCCACTTCGTCCCGCCGATCACCTTCGGCCCGATCGCCGTCGAGGCGCTGCGCGAGATGGACGTGATTCTCGACGTCCACCTGATGATCGAGTCGCCCGAACGCCAGATCGAGGCGTTCGCCAAGGCGGGTGCGCACAACATCACCTTTCATGCCGAGGCGACGCCGCACGTCCACTACACGCTCGACAAGATCCGCGAGCACGGCTGCCGCGCGGGCCTCGCGGTCAACCCCGGCACCCCGCCCACCGTATTCGGCGAGGTCAGGCCCGACATCGCCCTGTGCATGACCGTCAACCCGGGGTGGGGCGGGCAGGCCTTCATCCCGGCGTCGCTCGACAAGGTGCGCAGGATCCGCAGCCTGATCGGCGACGAGCCCGACATCGAGGTCGACGGCGGCGTCGACTCCGACACGGCGGGGCCGTGCGCCGAGGCGGGAGCGACGCTGTTCGTCGCCGGCTCGGCGATCTTCGGCGCGGACGACCCGGCGGCGGCCTACCGCGAGATCGCTGCCGCCGCCGGCGCGCGGTAGAGCGCCCAGAGCATCGCCGCGAGCAGCGCCGCGGCCGCCGGGTAGCCCACCTCGGTGCGCAGCAGGCGGTCGTCGATCGGCGCGGCGGCCACGAAGAGCACGAACGTGGCGGCGGCCGCGAGCCAGCACGCCGCGGCGGCGGCGGCCCGACCGGTCGCCAGCGCCGCCTGGTTGAGCGTCCCGGCCACGAGATGCAGGCCCATACCGAGCGCGAGCAGCGCGAGGCCGATGCGTTCGTAGTGATGGATGCGGCCGAAGAGCACGTCCATGGCCCACGGCCCGATCGCCAGCAGGACGATGGCCACGGCCGTCGCGAACCCCGCGATCGCCAGCACGGTCACCCGGACCGCGCGGCCCGTGTCGCCCCCGCCGGCGAGGTGAGGGAGCAGCGAGGTCTGCACGGACTGAAACAGCTGAAGCGGAGCGCGGGCGATGAGCAGCGCGCTGAACACCACGCCCGCGAGAACGCTGTCGACCTGCGCGGCGACGATGACGACGGGTGCGTTGAGCAGCGTCTGCTCGGCCAGTTGGACGCCCGCCACCGAGAGCGCGAAGCCGCCCCCCTCGCGCAACGAGAGGCCTTGGCTTCGCGCGGCGCCCGCGCCCTCTCCGCGGCCCGCCGCCCAGGGCAGGACGAGCAGCGAGGCGACCGGCGCCGCGGCGATTCCCAGTGCCACCGCCGTCTGTCCCGACGCCAGGCCGACCGCCACCGCGAGCGGAAAGCAGAAGCGCGAGACCGACTCGAAGAGCACGAGCCCGCCGTAGAGCCCGAACCATTCGTGGCCGGCGAACCATCCTCGAGCGAAGTAGCTCACGGCGTAGGCGCACGTGGCAACCACGAACACGCCGTAGAGCGTGCTCGAGCCGTCGAACGCGTTCTCGATCCTCTCCCGCAGCGCGAGGGCGACCCCCAGGAAGCCCGTGGCGAACGCGAGCTGGATCGTCGCCGGGGTGCGCAGCGGATGCCCGCCCGTGCGGCCGGTGGCCCGGCGCAGGGCGATCGTCCGCGACAGCAGCTGCTCCACTGGCCGGTAGATGATCGAGATGACGACGAACAGCACCGACCACAACAGCGATACCGCGCCGTAGTCCTGTCGGGACAGGACATGGCTGGCCACCGCGAAGTAGGCGAAGGTGAAGATGCCTGTCGACGCGATGCCGATCGACAGGATCCGCGCGCCCCGCGCGTAGCCGTCGCGCTGTGGGCTAGCGGCCGTGGTCGCCAAGGCGCACGAGCAGCATCGTCCACGGAAACGGCGAGCGGACCTCGACGACCTCGCCGTGTCGCGACAGCAGCCCCACGAAGGCGCGCCTGGACCAGTGGTTGAGGTGCCCGGGCGTGTTGCCCAGCTCGCGCAGGTAGGCGCCGCGGGCCAGGTTCAGCCCGCGCCACAGCGGCTCGCGGGGGACGGAGACCAGCAGCCAGCGCTGCGCCACCCGCGCCATCTCGGCGACGGTGTGGTCGGGATCGGGGACGTGCTCGAGGACCTCGATCGCCGACGCGACGTCGAACTCGCCGTCGGCGAACGGCATCCGCTCCGCCCTCATGACCATGAAGTCAAGGTTGGGAGCCGTGCGCGTCGCCCATTGCTGGTGCAGCTGCGGGTCGTCGAGGTCGATCCCCACGACGCGGCCGTCGACCAGTGGCGCCCACCGGTGGGTGAGGATTCCCTCGCCGCAGCCCACGTCGAGCAGCGAGCGCGGCGCGGCGGCGGTGAACAGCTCTTCGAGGGCCGTCTCGAAGCCGGCCATCAGACGGCGCACGACCGGGTTGGTCGAGCCGTACTTGTCATACGTGTTGCCGGTGACCGTTCCCTCCCGATCCACCGTCACCGAACTCACAGCCGGACCGCCACGTGCTCCTCGGTGACGGGGCCCGCGTGCGCCCCGGTCGTCGCCGCTTGCCCGGTGTCGGCCGCGCCCGGCTCGTAGTGCGACGGCGGGACGCCGAGCTGCAGCTCCACGCGCCGCACGCGCTCGAAGATCCTCTGGCTCATCATGCGCTGGGCGTAGAGGAGGTCGCCGAGGATGCCCAGGGCGGCGAGGACGACACCAGCGTTGAAGAGCACGGCGCCGAGGATCAGGGACTGCACATGCCCCTTGCCGTCACCGGTGACGTAGGCGATGAAGAAGCGGGTCCACGGGATCAGCGCCAGGAGGAAGAGCACGAAGGCCAGCGACATGAACACCCGCAGCGGCTCGTACTGGGCGTAGATGCGGAAGATCGAGACGCCGTTGCGCCGCACGTAAGCCCACATGGACGGAAACAGCCGCGACTCGCGTGTCTGCGCGTTGGTCCTGATCGGGACGTGGTCGGTGGCGACGAGGAGCTTGCCGGCCTGGATGATCGTCTCGAGCGTGTAGGTGAACTTCGAGACCACCGCCATCTGCATGGCCGCCTCGCGGTTGTAGGCCCGGAAGCCCGACGTGGTGTCGGGCACGCTGGTGTCCGAGGCCTGGCGCACGACCCACGAGCCGAGGCGCTGGAGGCTCTTCTTGAGCGGAGAGAAGTGCTCGATGTTCTGGACCTCGCGGTCGCCGACGACCATGTCGGCCGTACCGGCGAGAATCGGCCCCACCAGCTTGGGGATGTCGCTGCCGTAGTACTGGTTATCGGCGTCGGTGTTGACGATGACGTCGGCGCCGAGCTTCAGCGACGCGTCGAGGCCGGCCTGGAAGGCGCCCGCCAGCCCCTTGTTGTTGGTCAACCGGACGATGTGATCGACGCCGTTCTCGCGCGCGACGTCGATCGTGCGGTCCGTCGAGCCGTCATCGATGACCAGCCACTCGACCCGGGCGAACCCGTCGATCTTGCGCGGGAGGTCGGCGAGGGTCGCCGGGAGCGTCTCCTCCTCGTTGAGGCAGGGGATCTGGATGATCAGCTTCATGGGCAGCGGATGAGGACCCCGTCGGGCCCGTGCGAACAGCCAGACGCGACCGGCCTGAGCCCTCGGCGCGGGCCAGTACGGTACCGCACCGGATGCCGCGCGATGCCCAGCCCAGCGCCTGGCCGCGCGTGCTCGGAGCGGCCCTCGCGCTGGCCGCGCTGATCGGCTTCTTCGTCTATCCCACCTACCCGAACTACGACAGCCTCTACAGCCTGATCTGGGGCCGGGAGGTGCTCCACGGGACGCTGCCGTCCTTCCAGGTCTATCGCGCGCCCACCGAGCACCCGCTGGCGATCGCCTTCGGTGGGCTGATGTCGCTCTTCGGAACGGGTGGCGACAGGCTGATGGTCGGTGCGACGCTGGCTTCGTTCGTGGCCCTGGTGGCTGGGATCTACCGCCTCGCCGCCGCTTCCTTCACCCCGCTGGTGGGCGTCATCGCCGGTGTGCTGCTGTGCACGCGCTTCGACTTCGCGTTCCTCGCCGCGCGGGGGTACATCGACATTCCCTATCTCGCGTTCGTGGTGTGGGCCGCCGCGCTGGAGACCCAGCGACCGCGGCGGGGAACCGCCGTGTTCGTCCTGCTCACGCTGGCCTCACTCATGCGGCCGGAGGCCTGGCTGCTGATCGGTCTGTACTGGCTGTGGTACGTCTGGCCGCGGGAGACGCCGTGGAGTGTGCGCCTGCGAACCGCAGCGCTGGCGGCGACGGGTCCGGTGATCTGGGCGATCGTCGATGCGGTGGTGACCGGCGATCCTCTCTACTCGCTGCACTCGACCAGCAGCCTCGCGGAGGAGCTCGGGCGGGCCAGCGGCTTGTCGGTCGTCCCCCACGCGACATGGGCGTTTCTTACCGCGCTGGACAAGGCCAACGTGATCATCCTGGCGCTCGTCGGGATCGCGCTCGCGATCGTCCTGGTTCCCCGGCGGCTCGGGATGCCGCTCATGCTGCTGGTGATCGGCCTGGCCACCTTCGGGTTGGTCGGTGTCGCCGGGCTCTCGATCATCAATCGCTACCTCCTCATCCCGTCGCTGATGATCATGATCTTCGCCGGTGTCGCGGCGGGGGGCTGGACGATGCTGGGAGACGGTGTGGCACGGCGCGTGTGGATGGGGCTCTTCGGACTGGCCCTCGTCGGCGGCCTGGCGTCCACCCTGATCAACCTCAACCTCATGAACTTCCGGAACGAGCTTGATTTCCGAGGCCGCTATCGCGGCGAGCTCACGCGGGTGCTGGCGGATCCGGCGGTGAGGGCGGGACTGCGCTGCGGGCCGCTCTCGACGCCCAACCACAAGCTGATACCGGACGTCCGGTGGGTCACCGGACTCCCGGAGGAGCGGGTCATCGCCCGCAGCGACCCCCGCCAGCGCCGCCGGATCCACCGTGGCGTCGCGCTCTACGTCACCGAGCGCTACGCGCTCGTGCGCCAGGCCTTCGTGAGCCCGCTCGACGACCCGGCGACGCAAGTGCCGCTCCCCGGTTTCCACCGGGTCGCCGGAAGCGGCTATTACGGTGCGTACGTGCGATGCCCTGGGGAGAGGTCCTGATCGAGCGGATCGGGCGGCCGTCGAGGCCGCGCGTCAGCCTGCCTGCGATTCGCGAAAGTGGCTATGCGGTGGCGGTCGCGGTGTTGCTGTTCGCGGCCTTCGCGCTGCGGGTCTGGGGCGCTCGCCACGGACTTCCCTATGCCTACAACGCCGACGAGAACGCGCATTTCGTCCCGCACGCGATCGGGATGTTCGTCAGCAACGGCGATCCGGGCTACTACGTCAACCCGGCGGCTTACACCCACCTGCTGAGCATCATCTTCGACGTCTATTTCGGGGGCCGGGAGGGGGTGTCGAGGGCCTATGCCGCCGACCCCGGCCAGGTCTTCCTCGTCGCGCGCGTCACGGCGGCGGTGCTCGGCACGGTCGCGGTGTGGATGGTCTATCTCGCGGGCAAGCGCCTGTTCGACCGGCGCACGGCGCTGCTCGGCGCCGCGCTGCTCGCCGTGAGCTTCCTTCCGGTCTTCTACTCGCACCTCGCCCTCAACGACGTCCCCACCCTGGCGCCGATCGGGCTGGCGCTGTTCGGTGCGGCGGGCGTCCTGCGCGAGGGGCGCATCCGCGACTACGTGCTCGCCGGTCTCGGGCTCGGCATCGCCTGCGCGACGAAGTACACGGGGGGCATCGTGATCCTGCCGCTGATCGCGGCGGGAACCGCGCAGTTCCTGGCGCCGGGAGGCCGCGGGCCCGCGACGCGCGGGTTGCTCATCGCCGGGGTGTTCGCCATGGCGGGGTTCATCGGCGCGAACCCGTACTCGGTCATCAACTTCGAGGCGTTCAAGGAGGGGATCAACCACCAGACGGCGGCGGCCGACGCCGCTCTGGGCAAGCTCGGCATCACGCAGGACAACGGCGTCGGTTACTACCTGTGGACGTTCACGTGGGGCATGGGCCTGGTTCCGCTGGTCGCCGCGGTCGCGGGCGCGATCCTGCTGCTGCGCGACGAGCCCCGGCTGACCGCGGTGCTGGCCTCCGCGCCGTTTGCCTATGTGCTGTTCATGGGCTCCCAGGCGCGCTTCTTCGGACGCTGGCTCCTGCCCGTCTTCCCGCTGGTCGCGCTGCTCGCCGCCTACTGCGTGTTCGAGTTGGCCGACATGGTCGGCCGGCGCAAGCCGGCACTGCGCCTGACGGCGGTGGCGGTCGGAGTCCTCGCGCTGTGCGGCCAGGGGCTCGTCTACTCCCTGCACTCCGGGCTCGTGCTGTCACGCGAAGACACGCGCAACCTCACACGGGCCTGGCTGGTCGACCACGTACCGGAGCGCACCAAGATCGTGGTCGAGCCGATCGTGCCCGACGGCTGGGCGTCGGACATCGGCCACCCTTCGCTGGCCACCGCCAACGGCTATCGCTGGGTGAAGTACTCGGCCAGCCGATCGCTGATCGATCCCGACACGGGGCAGGCGCTCCCGCCGCCTGGGATCGTGGTCAACATCGAGGACTACGAGCGGATCCTGCGGCCGTCGCTGGTCGACGACTACGAGCAGGGCGGATACTGCTGGGTCGTGACCGGGTCGACACAGCGCGGGCGCGCGGAGGTGGAGCCCGACATGGTGCCCGGCGCTGTGGAGTACTACCGCGAGCTGCGACGCCGCGGTGAGGTGGTCTACGAGGCCTCGCCGTACTCCGGCGGCTCGGATCCGGTGGAGTTCAACTTCGACTTCTCCTTCGACTACTACCCGCTCGCCTATCGCCGTCCCGGACCGCTGATCACGGTCTACCGACTCCACGGCGGCGAGTGCGCCGGCGCCCCGGGCCTATCCTGATCGCCCGTGCCCGTGTTGACCGACACCGACCGGGAGCATCTGGCCCACGCCATCGAGCTGGCCCACAACGGCCTGGGCCGGGTGCACCCGAACCCGATCGTCGGGGCGGTGGTCGCGCGCGACGGCGCGGTGCTCGGCCGGGGCTGGCACCACGTCTACGGCGGCCCCCATGCCGAGGTCATGGCGATCGCCGACTGCGGGGACGTCGACCTGGCCGGGGCCACGATCTACGCCTCGCTCGAGCCGTGCTGCCACGAGGGCAAGACCCCGGCCTGCACGGCCGCGATCCTCGCCGCCGGGCTCACGCACGTGGTGGTCGCCTCCGACGACCCATCCGAGAAGGCCAGCGGCCGCGGCCTGGGAATCCTGCGCGACGAGGGCGTCGAAGTCACGATGCTGCCCGCCGGCGACGAGCTGTCGGTTCGATCGCGACTGGCCAATCAGGCATTTCGCAAGCACGCTCGGATCGGCCGGCCGTGGGTGCTGTTCAAGTCGGCGACGACCCTCGACGGCAAGGTCGCCACGCAGACCGGCGACTCCAAGTGGATCTCGGGCGAGTCGAGCCGCGCCCGGGCGCATCGCTGGCGCGCGACCGTCGACTGCGTCGCCGTCGGCGTGGGCACCGCGCTGGCCGACGATCCGCAGCTCACCTCACGCGTCGAGGGCGTGGCCCGGCAGCCGGTCCGGGTCGTCTTCGACTCCACCGTTCGCCTTCCGCTCCATTCGCAGCTCGTCAGCGCGGCGCCCGGGCAGCGGCTGATCGTGGTCACCACACGGGCCGCACGGCGCAGCGCGGTCGAGGGGCTGGAGAACGCGGGGGCGGAGGTCCTGGTCACCGCGGGCGAGAACGAGCCGGCGCGCGTCCGCGACGCGCTCGACCGGCTGGGCGAGCTGGGGATCGCCTCGATGCTGCTCGAGGGCGGCCCGCATCTGGCGGGCGCGTTCTTCGACGCCGGCGAGATCGACGAGGTCCGGCTGTTCCTGGCCCCGCTGCTGCTCGGCGGCCGGCAGGCCCGCGACCCGCTCGAGGGCGAGGGGGTCGAGCACATCGCCGACGCGCTGCGCGCCCTGACGCTCGACTGCGAGAAGGTCGAGGACGACCTGCTGATCTCGGCACGCCTGAAGGAGTGGTGATGTTCACCGGGCTCGTCGCCGATCTCGGCCTCGTCGCCTCGGTCGACCGCTCGCCCGACGGTGCCCGGCTGACCTTCGAGTCGGTCCTCGGGACCGAGCTGAGCGAGGGCGACTCGATCGCGGTCAACGGCGTCTGCCTGACCGCCGTCGGCCTCCGTGGCCGGCGGTTCGGTGCCGATGTGATGGAGGAGACCCTGCGCCGGTCGGCGCTCGGCGAGCTCGAGCCGGCTGAGCGCGTGAACCTCGAGCTCGCCCTGCGGGCGACCGACCGCCTCGGCGGCCACGTGGTCGCCGGGCACGTCGACGGACTCGGCGTCGTCGGGGCGCTGCGCGACGAGGGCTTCGCGAGGATGGTGACGATCGAGGCGGGACCCGAGGTCCTGCGCTACGTCGTCGAGAAGGGCTCGATCGCCGTCGACGGGGTGTCGCTGACCGTCGCGCGGGTCGACGAGCGCGCGTTCGACGTCTCCGTCATCCCGGAGACACTGGAGCGCACCACCTTCGGGGAGGCCGCGGTGGGCCGGCCCGTCAACCTGGAGGTCGACGTGTTCGCCAAGTACATCGAGAAGTTCCGGCGGCTGGACGCCGCGAAGGCGTGAGCGCGGTCTCCGCTCCGTTCGCGACGATCGAGGAGGCGCTGGAGGACGTTCGCGCCGGCCGGATGGTCGTCGTCGTCGACGACGAGGACCGCGAGAACGAGGGCGATCTCACGATGGCCGCGCAGTTCGTGACGCCCGAGGCCGTCAACTTCATGGCCAAGGAGGGCAGGGGGCTGATCTGCCTCGCGCTGACCGGTGAGCGCTGTGACGAGCTCGGGCTCGACCTCATGGCCGCCAAGAACGAGTCGCCCTTCGAGACCGCTTTCACCGTCTCGATCGAGGCCCGCGAGGGGGTCACGACCGGTATCTCGGCTGCCGATCGCGCGCACACCATCCAGGTCGCGATCGATCCCGAGAGCGCGCCCCGAGACCTCGTCCAGCCCGGCCACGTCTTCCCGCTGAAGGCCAAGGAGGGGGGCGTCCTCGAGCGCACTGGCCAGACGGAGGCCGCGGTCGATCTCGCCCGGCTGGCCGGTCTGAACCCGGCGGGGGTGATCTGCGAGATCATGAACGACGACGGGACCATGGCCCGCGTGCCGGACCTCGCCGCGTTCTGCGAGCGCCACGGCCTCAGGATGGTCACCGTTGCCGATCTCATCGCCTACCGGCGCCTCCACGACAAGCTGGTCGAGCGGGTCGTGGCCACCGGCCTGCCGACGGGCTTCGGAGACTTCACCGCGGTGGGTTATCGCTCCCTGGTCGACGAGAAGCATCACGTCGCGCTGGTCAAGGGCGACGTGGAGGGCCAGGAGGACGTGGTCGTGCGCGTGCACTCCGAGTGCCTGACCGGCGACGTCTTCCATTCCCTGCGATGCGACTGCGGTGAGCAACTCGAGTCGGCGCTGGCGATGATCGAGCGCGAGGGCCGCGGTGTCCTGCTCTACCTCGCCCAGGAGGGGCGTGGCATCGGTCTGCTCAACAAACTGCGCGCGTACAAGCTGCAGGAGGAGGGCCTCGACACCGTGGAGGCCAACCTGCGCCTCGGCCTGCCGGCCGACCTGCGCGATTACGGCATCGGGGCCCAGATCCTCGTGGACCTCGGCCTGAGCTCGATCCGGATCCTCACCAACAACCCCAAGAAGATCCGCGGCCTGGAGGGATACGGGCTGCGCGTCACCGATCAGATCCCGATCGAGCAAACGTCCAATCCCCACAACGAGGCCTATCTCCGGACGAAGGCCGAGCGCATGGGCCACACGCTGCACCACCAGGGCCTTCCGCTCGACGAGGAGATGATCGCGAAGGAGCAGCGGGAGGACGGCGCGGCCGAATGAGCCGCTATGCGATCGTCGTCGGCCGGTTCTATGAGGACCTGGCCGACAGGCTCGTCGCGTCGGCCAGCGACACGTTCGAGGAGGCGGGCGCAGAGGGGGTCGACGTGTTCGACGTTCCCGGGGCCTACGAGGTTCCGCTGGCCGCCAAGTACTGCGCGGAGTCGGGGCGCTACGCGGGGGTGGCCGCCCTCGGCGCCGTCATCCGCGGGGAGACCTCGCACTACGACCATGTCGTGCAGGAGTGCGCTCGCGGCCTGATGGACGTGCAGTTGTCGACGGGCGTGCCGTGCGCCTTCGGGCTGCTGACGGTCGAGAGCCACGAGCAGGCGCTGGCGCGGGCGGGCGGCGGCAAGCGCGACCAGGGCCGCCACGCGGCCGAGGCCGTGCTCGCCATGGCACGCATGCGCTCGGACCTGCAGTCCTGACGCTCTATCCTTGGAAGGGTGGACAAGCAGACGGCAGCGCTGCTTCTGACGGTCGCGGTGCACGTCGTGGCGGTCGCCGTCCTCGTCTGGGCCGCCCTCGGCGAGCAGTGCCTGGACTGGCGCGGCTGGTGGCCCGGCGACGACGGTTCCGGCGACCCGCCCGGCCCCGAGCCCGGACCGCGCAGGAGCGACGATCTGCTCCTGCCCGGCGCCGAGCCGTCCGGCGTGCGCCTGCGCGACGAGCACGAGCGCCTGTCCGACGTGCGGCGACGGGCCCGCCGGCCGGCCCATGCGCCCGAGCCGGCCCGCCCGCGCGAGCCGGCGTAGCCCCCAGGTTCTCTGTTCCGCGTGGTCGGCAACCGCGTGGCCTGGAACCGCGTGGCCGGGAACCGCGTGGCCGGGAACCGCGTGGCCGGGAACCGCTCGCTCTAGCCGCCCTTCTTGCCGTGGCCCTTGCCCTTGCCCTTGGCCGGGTCGCCGCCACCCGCGGCCGCCGCGCGCGCCCGGTCGAGCTCGGCCTGGACCGTGCCGCTCTGGTTGGCGTTCTGCAATCGATGTTCGAGCACCGAGACGGCCCCGGCGGGATCGCCGGCCAGGCGCAGCGCATGGCCGAGGTCGAACCAGGCGTAGGCGCACGGGTCGGTGATCTGAACATCGCACCGGTCGACCAGCCCGCGCAGCTCGCCGATCGCCGTGTTGTAGTCCCCGCCGGCGATCTTGGCGTGCGCGTCGGCCTGGATCGTCGAGGCGTCCGCGGGCGCTCCCGACCCGGCTGTCGTCGTGCCGGGCGCTCCCGACGCGGTCGTCGTCGCGCCCGCCGGACTCGTCGTGGGCCTGGCAGTGGTGGCGGACCGGGTCGGCTTTCGCTTCGCCCGGGCGGGGGCGCTGGTCGTGGGACCGTGAAACGGGACGGTGTGGCTGCCACCGGTCAGGGCGGCCACCGCCGCGCCGGCCATGAGCAGGACGGCCGCGGTGGCGGCGATGACGCCGGTGCGGCGGGCGCGGGGCGCAGTCGGTGGCCCGTCGGGCCGTCTCCTCGGCGCCCCCGGGGCCGGCCGGGCGACGCGCGGGGAGGCGGGGGCAACCGGCACGGCGGCGGCCCGGCGCCGCGGTGTCGGGAGACGCGGTGGCATCGGAGCCGTCGCCGCGGCGGCCGGGTAGGCGACGCCGGTGGTCGCGGTCGGGCCGAGCGCGCCGTGGAGCTGGGCGACGAGCTCGGCCGCGCTGTCGGGTCGTGCCGACGGGTCCTTGGCCAGCCCGCGGACCAGGACGGCGTCGACGGCGTCGGGCAGGCCGGGAGCCACGGAGGTGGGCGCCGGCGGCTGCGCATCGACGTGCGCCATCGCCTGGGCGGCCGGCGCGCCGCCCGGAAAGGGCCGGCGGCCCGTGAGCAGCTCGTAGGCGACCACGGCGAGCGCGTAGCGGTCGCTGGCGGCGGTCGCGGGCTGGCCCAGCGCCTGCTCGGGGGAGAAGTAAGCCGCGGTGCCGACGACCTGGCCGGTCTGCGTGAGCGGCGCCTCGCTGGCCAGAGTTGCGATTCCGAAGTCGGCGACCTTCAGCGTTCCCTTGCCGTCGAGCAGAAGGTTGGCCGGCTTGACGTCGCGGTGGACCATCCCCGTGGCGTGCGCGGCGTCGAGGGCACTCGCGGCCTGCTCGAGCCAGCGCAGCGCGACCGTGTGCGGGATCGCCTCGCCCGCCTTGAGCCGGTCGTTGACGGTCCCGCCGGTCAGTAGCTCCATGACGATGAACGCCCCCGGGGGCCGGCTCTCGGTCTCGCCGATGTCGTAGATCGTCACGACGTTGGGGTGGTCGGAGACGCGCGCCGCTGCCCGGGCCTCGCGGGTGAAGCGGGCACGCGCCGCGTCGTCGGCGCCCAGCGCGTCGGCCAGCACCTTGATCGCGACCTCGCGACCCAGGATCTCGTCGCTGGCGGCGTAGACCGCGGCCATTCCGCCCGTGGCGACGTGACGCAGGACGCGGTATCTCGAGGGGAGCTCGATGCGGGGCCGGGTCAGCGTCATGCCTCGCTTTCGCGCCTACCCTGGCGCATCGGCCGCTACACTAGCCGCCGCCATGGCAAAGGTCTGTCACAGCTGCGGGAAGGGGCCGTCCTTCGGGAACTCGCGCAGCCACTCGATGGTCGCCACCCGGCGTCGATTCGACCCGAACCTCCAGAAGGTGCGGGCCCTGGTCGTGGGTGCGCCGAAGCGCGTTTACGTCTGCACGCGCTGCCTGAAGGCCGGCAAGGTCATCAAAGCCGTCTGACGCCGGCCCCCGGCGTGTCCGACCCCAGCCTCGTCCGGTTTCGAACGGTGGTCGAAGGTGCGCTCGCGCATCTCGAATCGCGCCGCCAGGAGATCAACGACCTCAACGTCTTCCCGGTCGCCGACGGCGACACGGGCGACAACATGGCGCTCACGCTGCGTGCCTGCCTGGCCGAGCTCTACCGCCTCGCCTCCGAGGATCGCCCGCTCGACGACGTCGGGCGCGAGGAGATCGTCCACTCCGTCGCCCGCGCCGCATTGCTGGGCGCGCGCGGCAACAGCGGGGTGATCCTCTCCCAGCTGATCCGCGGAGCCGCCGAGGAGCTGATCAGCCGTCCCGGCGAGCTGGTGGACCCCAGGCTGATCGGCGCGGCGATGGCGCGCGCGGCCGACCGAGCCTACGGTTCCGTCCGGGAGCCCGCCGAAGGCACGATCCTCACGGTGATGCGCGAGATGGCCACGCGGATCGCGACCGAGATCGCGCACCTGCCCGACGCGGCGACGAGGCTCGGGCCGCATGCCGATCCCGAGGAGCAGAACATGCTGCTCGCCGGGATCCTCGAGAAGGCGATCGAGGCGGGCGAGCAGAGCGTCAAGCGCGGCCCCGAGCTGTTGCCCGTTCTGCGCGAGGCGGGGGTCGTCGACGCGGGCGGCTACGGCGTGACCATCATCTTCGCGGGGATCGTGGCCGCCCTGCGCGGCGGCGACGGCCCTCAGCTCGATCACTACGAGCCGCCCGCCACGCTGGCCTCGGGCCATGCCCAGCACGGCTCCTCGACATACCGCTACTGCACCAACTTCGCGGTCACCGGGGAGCACCTCCAGGCCAACCGGTGGGTCGCCCCGCTCGAGACGCTGGGCGACAGCGTGCTGGTCGTCGGCGACGAGGTGACCCTCAAGGTCCACGTGCACACGGACGAGCCCGATCTCGTCGTGGCGCTGTTCAGGGAGACCGGAGAGGTCTCGAGGCTCGACGTCGCCGACATGCACGCCCAGGTCGAGGCACGCTCCGCACGGCTGGCTTCGAGCGAGGCCCGCGCCGTGTGCGGGGGGCTCGCGGTGGCCTCCGGCGAGGGGATGTGCGGGCTCTTCGAAGGCCTGGGAATCCGCGTGGTCGACGGCGGCGCCACGCTGAACCCGTCGACCTACGAGCTCCTGGCGGGGATCCACGAGGTCCCGGCCGAGGAGGTCGTCGTGCTGCCCAACAGCCCCAACGTGATCATGGCGGCCGAGCGCGCGGCCGAGCTCTCGGAGAAGGTCGTGCACGTGGTGGGAACCCGGTCCCAGCAGGCCGGGCTGACCATCGCGGTGGAGATGGAGAAGACGCGGTCCGCGGCCGAGAACGCCACCGCGATGCAGGAGGCCCTGGCTCGGCTGCGAACGGGCGGCGTCGCCCCGGCCGCGCGGGAGGATCCGCACGGGCGCTTCGGGGTCGGCGACGCCGTCGGCTTCGTCGACGACGCGCTCGTCGCCTGGGGCGATCCCGAAGCCACCCTGCGCGCGGTGCTGGCCTCGCTCGCCGACGGGGCTGAGCTGCTGACCCTGATCGCCGGTGACGGTGCGCCGCTCACCGGCGACGCGCTGGGGAGGCTGGCGCCCGAGGGCGTCGAGGTCGAGGTCTCCGAAGGAGGCCAGCCTTCCTGGTGGTGGCTCGTCTCCGCGGAGTGAATCGTCCGCGCCCCGGGGGAGTATTCCCGCGTGCGCGCGTTCGCCGACAAGCGAGAACCCGATGCGGCCGAGCTGCTCGGCGCGCCCGTCCGCTGGCCGCGTCCCGGGCGGCTGACGGAAGACTTGAGCTTCCCGCACGCCAGGGCGTCGGAGGCGGCCGAGTCGCTCGGGCTCCAGACCGTGGGCGATCTCCTCGACCATCTGCCCCGGGGAACCGGCGAGGCCCGGACGATCGCCGAGCTGGTGCCCGACGAGGTGGCGACGGTCCTCGTCGAGGTGCGCAGCATCCTCAGCCGGCCCGTTCGCCGGCGGGGCATGAAGCCGTTGGTCGAGGCGACCGTGGCCGACGCCACGGGCGTCATGAAGGCCACCTTCTTCAACCAGCCGTGGCTCGAGCGGGCCTACCGGCCCGGGGCGCGGCTGATGCTGCAGGGCAAGTATCAGGCTCGCAATCGCTTTCGCGTCAATCGCCACGCGCCCACCGAGGAGGTGTCCGCGGCCGGGGATGCGGTGGCCGAATACCCCGCGACCAAGGGCATCACCTCGACGCAGATCCTCGCGCTGGTCTCCGAGCACCGCAACGCCATGGCCGACAAGATCGAGCGGCTTCCTGGCCGGCTGAGGGCGGCCGAGCGCCTGCCCGATGTCACCGCCGCCTATCTGGCCGCGCACTTCGGCGACCACGAGGCGGGCCGGCGCCGGCTGGCCTTCGACGAGCTGCTGCTCGACCAGCTGGTCCAGCTGCGGCTGCGGGCCGAGCGCCGCACGGAGTTCGCCGCGCCCGTGCTGGCCCAGCCTCCCACGCTGTCGCGCGCGTGGCGCGCCGAGCAGCTGCCGTTCACGCCGACGGGCGACCAGCTCAGGGCGATGGACGAGGTCGACGCGGACCTCGCCGGCGAGCGCCCGATGCAGCGGCTGCTGATGGGAGAGGTCGGGTCGGGCAAGACCGCGGTCGCTCTGCACGCGATGCTGCGCGCGGTCGAGCACGGGCGCCAAGCGGCGTTGATGGCGCCGACCGAGACGCTCGCCGAGCAGCACTTCGCGACGCTTCAGAGCCTGATGCCGGGGGCCACGGTGCCGGCCGCTCTGCTCACGGGCTCGACGCCGGGCGGGCGGCGATCCGACATCGTCGGCAAGCTGGCCAGCGGTGAGCTGGGGCTGATCGTCGGCACCCACGCGCTGATCGAGGACACCGTGGGGTTTGCCGATCTCGCGGTGGCCGTGGTCGACGAGCAGCACCGCTTCGGCGTACGCCAGCGGGCGGCCCTCGACGCCAAAGCCCGCCCGGGACTCACGCCGCACGTGCTGCACATGACCGCCACGCCGATTCCCCGGACGCTGCGCCTGGCCGCGTTCGGCGCCCTCGACGTCACCGCGCTGCGCGAGCTGCCCCGCGGGCGCCAACCCATCGAGACCCATGTCGTCACGGGCGAGCGCGGACGGGCCCGGGCCTACGAGCGCATCCGCGAGGAGCTGCGCGCCGGGAGGCAGGCGTTCGTCGTCTGCCCGCTGGTCGAGGAGTCCGAGGCCCTGGCGGTGCGCGCCGCGACGGCCGAGTACGAGCGGCTGCGCGACGGGGAGCTGCGCGACTTCCGGGTGGTGCTCATGCACGGCCAGCTGCGCC
Source organism: Solirubrobacterales bacterium (assembly GCA_038199185.1). Lineage (GTDB taxonomy): Bacteria > Actinomycetota > Thermoleophilia > Solirubrobacterales > Solirubrobacteraceae > BP-464. The sequence goes on along the minus strand of JBBPZE010000048.1, from coordinate 6,683 downwards.
CACGGGAGAAGCAGGCGGCGATGGCCGCCTTCGCGGCGGGCGGCGCCGACGTCCTCGTCGCCACGACGGTCGTCGAGGTCGGCATCGACGTGCCCAACGCGACGGTGATGCTCGTAGAGGACGCCGAGCGTTACGGGATCAGCCAGCTGCACCAGCTCCGGGGCCGGGTCGGCCGGGGGACCGAGCCGTCGCTGTGCCTGCTCTTCGGCCCCGCCGAGTCCGCGCGCCTGCGAGCGCTGGCCGAGCACACCGACGGGTTCCGCCTGGCGGAGATCGACCTCGAGCTGCGCGGAGAGGGGGAGCTGACGGGCACGCGCCAATCGGGCATGGCGCGCTTCGTTTTCGCGCAGCTGCCCGAGGACGCCGCGGTGCTCGAGCGCGCCCATCAGCGCGCCGGCGAGCTGCTGCGGACGGACCCGCAGCTCGCCGCTGCCGAGCACGTCCTGCTCGGCGAGGCCCTGGCCGAGCGCGAATCCGAGCCTGTCGCGGCGTGAGGATCGTCGCCGGCCTCCACGGCGGGCGGCGTCTCGTGGCACCCAGGGGCGGCGCGACGCGCCCCACGGCCGATCGCGTGCGCGAGGCGCTGTTCAGCGTCCTCGGCGACCTCACCGGCCTCACTGTGCTTGACCTCTTCGCGGGCTCGGGTGCCCTGGGCATCGAGGCCCTATCCAGAGGTGCCGCCAGCGTGGTGTTCGTCGAGCGCGCGGCTCCGGCGCTGGAGGCGCTGAGGGCCAACCTGGCCGCGGTCGGAGCCGAGGCCGAGGTCCGCCGCGCCGACGCGCGGACGTTCGTGCGCAACGCATTGCGGGCAGGTCAGACATACGATCTGCTCTTCCTCGACCCTCCCTACCGCGATGCGGACCATCTCGGGCCCGAGCTCGACCTTCAGGGCATGATCGCTCCGGGTGGGCGACTCGTCACCGAGAGCGACCGGCGATCACCGCTCGCGATCGACCTCCCCATGACCTTCGAGCGCCGCTACGGCGACACACTCATCCGCATCCATGGCCACTGACCCCCGCATCTGCGTCTGCCCGGGCAGCTACGACCCGGTCACCAACGGGCATCTCGACGTGATCGGCCGCGCCTCGGCGCTCTACGACACGGTGATCGTCGCCGTCGTGAACCTGTCGGTCCGCAAGACCGGAGCGCTGTTCTCCATCGACGACCGGATGACGTTCGTCCGCGATGCGAGCGCGCACCTCGGCAACATCGACGTTCAGCCCTTCGACACGCTCGTGGTGGACTTCGCCCGCCAGGTCGGGGCGCGCACGATCGTCAAGGGGCTGCGGGCGATCTCGGACTTCGAATACGAGATGGAGATGGCCCAGCTGAACCGCAACCAGGCCGACGACATCGAGTCCGTGTACTTGATGAGCGGTCCGCAGTACAGTTTCCTGAGCTCCAGCGGAGTCAAGGAGCTCGCCACCTTCGGCGGGAAGATCGACGATCTGGTGCCTTCACCGGTCGCCGCTCGCCTGAAGGAAGAGCTGGCCCGCTGACGAACAAAGGCCTGCTATGGACGTCCTGGTTCTCATCGACAAGCTGGACGATCTTGTCCACAACGCGAAGCCGGTCCCTCTCACGGACCAGGTTCGTCTGGACAAGGAGGAGATCTACGACATCCTCGACCAGATGCGCGCGACGATCCCCGAGGAGATCAAGCAGGCGCGCTGGATCGTCAAGGAGCGCCAGGAGATGCTCGCGGAGGCCAAGCGCGAGGCCGAGCGGATCGTCAAGGAGGCGCGCGAGCGCCAGAACCAGCTCGTGGGCGAGGAAGAGGTCACCAAGCAGGCCGAGCGCGCGGCCGACGACATCGTCGAGGACGCCCGCGCCCGGGAGCGCGAGATCCGCCTCGGCGCCGAGGACTACGCCGACGAGATCCTCAACACGCTCGAGGTCAACCTCTCGAAGTTCATCGCCGCCGTTCAGCGCGGCCGCGAGCGCCTCCAGGGCAAGGACGAGGTCGAGGTCGCCTAGAAGCGATCACGCCGCATCGTCGAAGAACGCGGGCTGGGCAACCTCGTCGGCCACCGCGGCCGCGGCGACCAGCGCCTGGATCTCGGCGAGGTGGATCTTCACCGCCCCGGCCATCGAGTCGACGATCTCGGCGGCCTTGTCGACAGCGGTCTTCGAGGCGGTGAGCTGCTGCTTGATGCGCTGCACCTCGCCGAGCTGCTGGAGGGCGCGCTCGCTCGTGGCGCGAACGGCCTCGCTATCGATGCCCTCGCCGTCCGCACGGCGCAGTAGGACGCGAGCGCGCGCCAGCGAGTAGGCGACCTGGAGCCCGAGCGGGCCCTCGTCGGGGTCGAACGCCACGATCATCTTGTCGCCGTTGTACTCACGCAGCGCCAGCATCCTGGCGGGCACCTTGCCCGCGGCCGAGACGACGAGCACGGCAAAGTCGGCGTTGCGCTCCTCGCGGGCCCGATCGAGCTCGCGCAGCGCCTCGGGGCGCGAGAGCCTGGTGTTCTTGGCCTCGAAGACGATCCGCCCGCGGGCCAGCCCGCTGCAGCCGTCGATGCCGACGACGATGTCACCGGTCTTGCGGGTGGCCTCCTTGGCGTCGCCGACGGCCTCGGAGTCATCGCCCTGGGCGAGCGCGATCGCCTCGATGGCCTCGGCGACCTCGTCCTCGTAGGCGCGGCCCTTGGCCGTGCCCTTCTCCTCGACCGCGGCGACCTCCTCGAGCTTCTCCTTCTCGGCCCGCAGCTCGGTGACCTCGATCTTCATCGCCTCGAGCTTCTCGGCCATCAGTCGCAGGTGCTCGTTCTGCTGGGTCGCGTTGTCGCGCACCACCTTCAGCGACGCACGCTGGATCGCGACGATCGGGTTGTCCTCGCTGTCGGTGGTCAGCTGCTTGCGCAGGTCCTCGCGCATCTGGCCGGAGGCCTCCGTCAGCAGCGCCTTGATGCGGTGCTGGACGGCGATGCTCGACTCGTCTCCGAAATGGCGGGCCATCAGGCGCGCCAGCTCGCCGTCCTCCGCGCTGAAGACCGACTGGACCTTCTCGTCCATGCGCTCGGTCAGCCGCGCCGCGTGCTCGGTGAAGCGCCGGCCGGCCTCCGCCATCTCGAGCTTGATCGCCTCCGCCCCGGCGCCGCTCTGCTCGCGGTCGAGCACACGGGCACCGATCTCGATCGCATCCGTGACGAACCGGGACGGATCGTCGTGCTCGGCGACGAGCCGGACCGTGCACTCGTCGTGGATCACGAGGCCGTCGACGCGCAGGCTGTCGCCCACGACGCGGACCTGGCTGAAGGGCAGGGGAGTTGCAGCTTCCATGGTCGTTGGTCGAACCGTACGCCCGGGTCCTGACGGAACCCGGCGCGACCCAGCCGTGGCCGCCTGCCATAGCCTTGCGCCCGTGGACGTCCTCGGGCAGATCACCGGCAAGCTGTGGACGGCCAGGGTGCTGGCGGAGACCGGCGTCATCGCACCGGTTCGCCCGGACAAGATCGTGCGTATCGGGCGCGCCCTCCAGCGCTGGGGCCCCACGCCGGCGGCCGCCTACATCGCCGCTGCGATCCGCTTCCCCGAGGAGACCGCGATCGTCGACGAGATCGGCACGCTGACGTTCCGGGAGGTCCACGAGCGCACCAACGCGCTGGCCCACGCGCTCTCGGACGCGGGCGTCGGGGAGGGCGACGGGGTCGCGATCATGTGCCGCAACCACCGGGGGTTCATCGATGCGACGATCGCCTGCTCGAAGCTGGGCGCCAACGCCCTGTACCTCAACACGGCGTTCGCCGGGCCTCAGATCACCGACGTGGTTCATCGCGAGAAGCCGGTCGCCCTGATCTACGACAGCGAGTTCGAGGGCCTGACCCACGACGCCGGCAAGCGCCGCAAGCGGTTCATCGCCTGGCAGGAGGAGCCGGGTGAGAGGCCCAAGGACCCGCTCGTCGAGGATCTGATCGCCGAGGGCGACCCGTCCGATCCCGTGGCCCCGTCGGAGAAGGGACGCGTCGTCATCCTCACGTCGGGGACGACGGGCACCCCCAAGGGAGCCAATCGTAGCCAGCCCGAGTCGCTGGACCCGGCCGCGGCGCTGTTCTCGAAGATTCCCTTCAAGGTCCGCGAGACCACGATGATCGCCGCGCCGCTCTTTCATTCGTGGGGCTTCGCGCATTTCACGCTGGGCATGGGGCTCGCCTCGACGCTCGTCCTGCGTCGCCGGTTCGATCCGGAGAGCACGCTGCAGGCCGTGGCCGAGCACGAGGCGACGGTCCTCGCCGTCGTGCCCGTGATGCTCCAGCGCATCCTCGAGCTGCCGGCGGAGGCGATCGACCGCTACGACACGTCGTCGCTGAGGATCATCGCCGCGTCGGGTTCCGCGCTGCCGGGCGAGATGGGGCTCAAGGTCATGGACCGCTTCGGCGACGTGCTCTACAACCTCTACGGGTCCACCGAGGTCGCCTGGGCGACGATCGCCACGCCCGAGGACATGCGCGAGGCCCCCGGCACCGCCGGCCGGCCGCCGCGCGGGACGATCGTCAAGATCTACGGCGAGGGTGGCGCCGAGCTCGCCCCGTGCGACACGGGCCGCATCTTCGTGGGCAACGAGATGCTCTTCGAGGGCTACACCGGGGGTGGAGGCAAGGACGTCATCGACGGGCTGATGGCCACGGGCGACGTCGGGCACTTCGATCCGGACGGACGCCTGTTCGTCGACGGGCGCGACGACGAGATGATCGTCAGCGGCGGTGAGAACGTCTTTCCCCGCGAGGTCGAGGACCTCCTCCACGACCACGACGGCGTCGAGGAGGTGGCGGTCATCGGCGTGGAGGACGAGAAGTTCGGCCAGCGCCTCAGGGCGTTCGTCGTGCCCGCGAAGGGCGCGCGGAAGCCCACGACCGACGAGCTCAAGGCCCACGTCAAGAAGAACCTCGCCAACTACAAGGTCCCTCGCGAGATCGAGTTCCTCGACGAGCTGCCGCGCAACGCGACGGGCAAGGTTCTCAAGCGCGAGCTGGCCGGGGCCGAGCCGCAGGGCGGGAAGAAGACAGCCAAGCCCAGAAGGGCGAAGGCCAGAGCGGCCAAGGGCACGAAGGGCTCCTGAGCATGAGCCGCGCCGATGTCTTCGACCTCGGCGCGCTGTGCCTGAGCGCCGGCGAGGCGCGCCGGATCCAGCTCGAGGTCCCGCTCAGCGGGCTGCGGTTCGGGGAGGACTTCTACGCGGCCGTTCCGCCACAGGTGCCCGTGCGCCTGGACATCTCGCGGATGGTCCACGGCGGCTACAGCCTGCGGCTGCGCTTCTCCGCGGCGCTGCGGGGGCCGTGCATGCGCTGCCTGGGCGACGCCGAGCCGTCGACGACGGTCGATGCGCGGGAGGTCGATCAGCCCGGCGGCGGCGAGGACCTCGCGAGCCCCTACGTGCGCGGCCAGGAGCTCGACGTCGCGGGGTGGGCGCGCGACGCCTTCGCGCTGGCCCTCCCGGTGCAGGTCGTCTGCCGCGTGGACTGCGCCGGGCTGTGCCCGGTGTGCGGCGAGGACCTCAACCGGGCGGGGCCCGAGCACGCTCACGACCCCCCGCCCGATCCGCGCTGGGCCAAGCTCCGCGAGCTGAAACTGGAGTGAGCCGTTCGCGGCCGACCGGCTATCGTTGTCCGCTCCATGGCCGTCCCCAAGCAGAAGCAGTCCCGCAGCCGTACGAACAAGCGCCGCTCGCAGCACAAGCTCAGCGCGCCGACGTTCAACAGCTGCCCCCAATGCCACAGCCCGCGGCGGCCCCATCGCGTCTGCCCCGTGTGTGGGACCTACGGCGGCCGTGAGGTCGTCGCGCCCGAGTTGCACGACCACGACCACTAGCCGGCCGGGCGGGGCGGTTCCCGTGCGGATCGCGGTCGACGCCGCCGGGGCGGATCTGGGGCCCGCCGAGGTGGCCGCCGGCGCGGCGATCGCGGCGGCCCGCGGCATTACCCCGGTGCTCTTCGGACCGGCCGCCGACATCGGCGAGGCCGAGGACGGCATCGAGGTCGTCGACGCGCCCGTCTCGATCGCCAAGGCCTCCGATCCGGTGCGCGCCGTGCGCCGGACGCCCGAGGCGTCGATCGTGCAGGCGGCGCAGGCCGTGGCCTCGGGCGATTGCCAGGCGCTGGTGGCGGCAGGCACGACGGGCGCGGCCCTCGCCGCCGGCCTGTTCAACATCAAGCGGGCCGCGGGCATCTATCGCCCCGCGCTCGCGGTGCCGCTGCCGGTGCCGGGCGCGCCCGTCACGCTGGTCGATGTCGGCGCCAACGTCGAGTGCCGCCCGGAGCACCTCGTCCAGTTCGCCCACATGGGCGCGGCGCTCGCCCAGGTCGTCCTCGGCACGGACCAACCGCGCGTGGCCCTGCTCTCCAACGGCGAGGAGGAGGCGAAGGGCACGCCCCTCCTACAGGAGACCCACATGCTCCTGTCGTCGTCGCCCGGACTGAACTTCGTCGGTAACATCGAGGGCCACCAGGTGGTGGGCGGCGCCGCCGACGTCGTGGTCACCGACGGCTTCACCGGCAACGTCGCCCTCAAGCTCATCGAAGGCGTCTCGCAGCTGATGGTCGGCGCGATCCGCGAGCGAGCCACGTCCTCGCCGAGATCGAGGCTCGGCGGTCTCCTGCTGCGTCCCGCATTGCGGCGCTTCCGCGACGAGATCGACCCCGAGGGCCCCGGCGGCGCCTATCTGCTGGGACTGCGCAGGCTCG
>JBBPZE010000047.1:0-50087 GCA_038199185.1 Solirubrobacterales bacterium | reverse complement strand
ATCGGCCTCGGCGTATCCCAGCCGTTGGGCCTCGGCCAGAGCCTCCTCGTAGGACAGCCCGCTCCGCGCCATCTCGGTCAGGATGAAGTTCGTGGTGCCGTTGACGATCCCGTGGATGCGATCGACGTGCGCGGCGCCCAGCGACTCGTTGAGCACGCGGACCACCGGGACGACGCCGGCCACGGCGGCCTCGTAGCGCAGCTGCACGCCGTGCTCGCGGGCCGCAGCCCAGAGCTCCTCCCCGTGCTGGCTGAGCAGCTGCTTGTTGGCGGTGACGACGTGCTTGCCCGCCCCCATCGCCCTGAGCACGTACTCCCGAGCCGGCTCCAGGCCGCCCATCACCTCGACGATCAGGTCCGAGCCCTCGAGGATGGCTTCGAAGTCGCCGCGCGTGCGGGTCAGCACACCGGTCAGCTCGGGACGCAGCCCGGTCGCGTGGGCGACGTGTCCGGCGCGCTCGGCCAACAACGCGGCGAACGCGGCACCGACGGTGCCGTGGCCGAGCAGCCCGATGTTGAACGTCGCGGCGGTCATCGATCACACATCGCGGTTGAACAGATCCTCATAGGTCTCGCGGCGCACGACCGCACGAGCCCTGCCGTCCTTGCAGAAGATCACGGGCGGGCGCGGGATCCCGTTGTAGTTGTTGGCCATCGAGAACCCGTAGGCGCCCGTGACGGGCGTGACGACGACGTCGCCGACCCGGGGGTCGGCGAGCTCCGCGTCGCGCACGATCACGTCCGAGCTCTCGCAGTGCTTGCCGACCAGGTGACACGGGGTGCCGCCGCCGAAGCGGTCGGCGACCTGGGCCTCATAGCGTGCGCCGTAGAGCATCGGGCGCAGGTTGTCGCTCATCCCGCCGTCGACCGCGACCCACGTCGACACGTTGCGCTTGATCGTCTCGATCGTGTAGAGGGTCACGCACGAGTTGGCCACCAGCGCGCGGCCCGGCTCGTCGACGATGCGGAGGTCCGTCCCCAGGCGCTCGTGGACGACGCCGATCTTGGCCTCGGCGTACTGGTCGATCGACGGGACGTCCATGTCGGCCGTGTAGGCGACGCCGAGCCCTCCCCCGAGATCGATCTCCGGGAAGTCCCCCAGGTGAGCCACGGCTTCCACCGCGCGGCGGAAGGGCGCCAGGTCACGGATCTGCGAGCCGATGTGCATGTGCAGCCCGCGCATGTCCAGGAGCGGATGGGCCGCGATGCGCTCGAGCAGCGCCGGCGCGTCGATGAGCTCCACGCCGAACTTGGAGTCGGCCTGGCCCGTCGAGATCCCGTCGTGGGTCTCGCCGCGGACGTTGGGCGTGACCCGCAGGTAGACCCGCTGCGGGCGTTCCACGAGCCCCTCGAGGCGGTCGAGCTCGTCGGCGCCGTCGACGACGACCGTACCGACCTGCTCGGCCAGCGCGAACGCCAGCTCGGCCTCGGACTTCGCGTTGCCGTGGACCACCACCCGGGCGGCGTCGAATCCCGCGCGCAGGGCGCTGGTCAGCTCGCCGCCCGAGGCCACGTCGACCCCGATGCCCTCCTCGGCCAGCACCCGGTAGACGGCCGTGCAGGGGAACGCCTTGGAGGCGAAGAGCAGCTCGGTGTCGGGATGGCGGCCGGCGAACGCCGAGACGAACGCGCGCGCACGGCCGCGCAGGTCGTCCTCGGCGACGACGTAAGCGGGCGTCCCGAACTCCCGGGCGATCTCGACGGCGTCGCAACCACCGATCTCCAGGCGGCCGCGGCCGTCGATCCGGCTGCCCGCCGGCCAGACGTGCGAGAGCTGTGCGGGCGGCGGGGACAAGGGCTGGCAGTATGGCGCCATGCCCTGGCGACCGTGGGCCCCGCGGACCGTGGCCGTCGACGAGCCCGCGGAGGCCGGGACGATCGACGGGCTGGCCTACGTGCTGCACCTGCCCGAGGGCGAGGCCCGGGGTGGTGTGGTCACCTGCCACGGCGCGGGGTCGGTCAAGGAGGACCACCTCGGCTTCGCACGGGCCTGCCGGGCGCACGGCATGGCTGCGGTCGTGTTCGACCAGCGCGGGCACGGCGCCACGGGCGGGCGCATGGACGACCGGGCGATCCGCGACGTCGCGACCATCGCCTCCGTCCTGCCCGACGGTCCGGTGGGCCTGCGCGGCTCGAGCATGGGTGGCTGGATCGTTCTGGCGGCCGCCGGGAGCGTCGGCGCCGCCGCCGTGGTCGCGATCTGCCCCGCCTCCGGCGAGGGCCTCCTGCGCGGGCTGCGGGCGGGTGGTTTCGGCTTCGAGGCGAACACCGGCGCCGTCGCAGAGCTGATCGAGGCCCACGACGCCGGCGCGGCCGCGTCCGGCCTGGGCGACCGGCTGCTGCTCCTGCACGCCGAGGGCGACGAGGTGGTGCCGGTCGAGCGCTCGCGCGCGCTGCACGCGAATGCTCCCGGCAGCCGCCTCGTGGTCGCCGCGGGCGGTCACCACCGCTCCGTTCAGCACGACCCCGAGCTGCAGGCCGTGGCGCTGCGCTTCCTGGCGCAGCGGCTCGCGCCGACCGTCAGGGCCGGGTGAGCAGACCGCGCACGACGCCGCCCAACGCCCCGCCGGCGTCCGCGACGGTCACGGCCAGCAGGTCGGTCACGGGCGCCGCGACCGGGAGCGCCGCTCCGACGGAGTGGAGGGTTCCCGCGGTGGCGTAGGCGGTGGACTGCACGGCGTCGGCGACCGGCGCGAGAGCACCTCGGGCCGGCGCCGCGGGCGCCGTCGGCACTATCGGGGGAACCGGCACGGCCGGTGCCGGACGGCCGGGGCTCGGCTTCACCGTGGGAAGGGGCGCCCGACCGGTGCCCACCGCGGGAGGCCGGCCGGATCGGGGCGTCGGGCGGCGGGCGGGGCGGCGAGCTGTCGAGGGCGAGGGAGCCGGGACCGGTGCCCTCGCGAGCACCTGGACGCGGGCGGGCTTCGCGACCCCCGCCGCCGACCGCAACGAGAGCGAGCTCTCGGGTGCGGCGCCGGGGCTGCCCGGCCAGTGATCGAATGCGAGGACGCTGCCGAGAACGACGAAGATCGTGCCGACGGCAGCCAGAAGCGAGCCGGCGGCGCCGAACCCGGCGTAGATGATTCGTGCCTGTGCTCCCGCGCGCATGGTCGAAGCCCTCTCCGACCAAATATCGGCATCGCTGCTCCGAGCTTTAGCCCGTTGGCGCGTGGGCGCTACACGGTCAACGGCGTCGCGGCCCGCAGCCCGTCGCGGCGCGCCGTCCGCGCCAGCCATATGGCTCCGGCGAGAAACAGGGCCATGCTCTCGAGCTGCGGAGCGGTCAGTCCCAGCGCGACCTCGTCGTTGCGCCGAACGAACTCCACGAGAAAGCGCTCGACCCCCGAGCTCACCAGGTACGCGGCGAAAACGATCCCCGGCCGGACCCGGTCGCGGTAACGCCACAGGAGCCAGGCGACCACGCCCATGGCCAGCGTCTCGTAGATCGGCGCCGGATGCACCGTGACACCGGGATCGGTGGGCACCGTGCCGTGGGGATAGCCCATAGCCCACGGCAGGTCGGACGCCTTCCCGTAGTCACCGTCGCCCGACACCTGGCATCCGACCCGGCCGATCGCATAGCCGAGCGCGAGGGGCACGGAGCACAGGTCGAGAAGGCCGAGTCCGAACATACCGCGCCGGCGCGCCCACAGCAGCACGCCGATCGCGCCGCCGATCGCGCCGCCGTACCAGACCAGCCCGGTCCCGCCGAAGGTGCTACCCAGAGGGTCCTTGGAGAACTGGTCCGTGTGCTGGAGCAGGTAGTAGACGCGCGAGCCCACGAGCCCACCCGCCAGCGCCACGAAGACGATCTCATAGGCCCAGTCCGCCGGCTTGCCGAGCTCCTTCAGCCGCCGCGTCAGGACCGCCCCGGAACCAAGGAAGCCCAGAGCGAACATCACCCCGAACGTCTTGACCGGGATCCCCAGGACGTCGATCTTCGGTTGCACGCGTTGCAGCCTACGCCGCGGCCTACAGGTAGGCCATCGGGTTGACGGCGATCCCGTTGATCCGCATCTCGAAGTGCAGATGGGCGCCGAACGAATGGCCCGTGTTGCCGACGTAGCCGATGACCTGCCCCTGGGAGACGCGCGCGCCCATGCTCGTGCCGAACCGCGACTGATGCGCGTAGCACGTGGCCTGCGACGAGCTATGCGACACGCATGTGAAGTTGCCGTAGCCGCCGGAGGCCGCTACCCCCTGGATGAGCGAAACGGTGCCCGCCGCGGCCGCCCGGATCGGGGTTCCGTCGGGGGCCGAGATGTCGACCCCCTGGTGGACGTGGCCGGGACGCTGCTCGCCGAAGACGCCGGTGATCGGGCCGTTGACGGGCCAGATGAACGCTCCCGAGCCGACGCGGATGGGCCCCGCCGGCAGGCCCGGCGAGCCGGAAGAGGCGGCCAGCGCCCTCTGGATCTTGGCCTCCTGGGCGCGCAGGTTGTCGATCGTGCCCTCGAGCTCGTGGCGCTGCGCGCGCGTCGACGCCAGCGCGTCCGCGCGGGCCTGGCGCACGGCCTCGTACCCCGAGCGCCTGTCGACGAGCAGCGTGCGGGCGCCGGCGATCTCGTTGCGCTGTCCGAGAACCGCGGCCGTGATCGTCCTCTGGCGCTTCTCGAGCACGGCGAGCCGCTGGGACGCGCTGTTCGCATCGCGCCTGGCCGTTGCGACGAGGTCGATGATGTGCCGGTCCTGCTCGCCGATGCGGCGAATGAACTCCTCGCGCTCGATGAGGTCGGCAAAGCCCTTGCTGTCGAGCACGACCGTCACCAGGTCGGGACGATCAGACTGATACAGCTCGACCAGGCGGGTGCCCAGCGTCCGGCGAGCGACGATCAAACGGGTCCGCAGCCGCGCCAGGCGAGCGCGCTGAAAGCGCAGGTCGGCTTGGGTCCTCGACAGCACGGCCCGCTTGCCATCCACGTCGGCCTGGAGGCGGGTGACGCGGACCGTGAGGTGGGAGATGTCGCCCTGCAGGCTCCCGATCCGGCGGTTGTACGCCGTGATCTGGGTGGTCAGGACGCGTTCGGCCCCCTTCTTCGTGGCGACCCTCCCCTGCGTCGTCTGGATCTTGTCCCGAAGCGTCGACAGACCGGGCTGCGCGAGCGTTCCCACCGGAGTCAACGAGCCCGCGACGAGCGGCGGCACGAGGCCCCAGAGCAGTGCGCGGAATCGCATGAGCTGCAGGAGTCTAGACGGGCGGGGCCGCAAGATTCCCTGCATACAGGCGGGTTTATGGAGCGCTGAGGCTCGCCGGTACCCTTGTCCTTAATGGCACGCCCCAGCTCGTTTGGCAAGGACACCGGCCTGCAGGCCCGCATGGTGCTGACGATGTTCCTGCTCGGGCTCGTCTACGTGGTCTTCATGGGCGTCCTGTTCGCCTCGGGGGCCGGCGCGGTGACGATCGTCGTCCTGGCGGCGGGCCTGTTCGTGGTCCAGCTCTTCGCATCGGACAAGCTCGCGCTGCGGGCGATGGGCGCCAAGGAGGTCTCGCCCGCCGAGGCTCCCGAGCTGCACGCGATGATCGACCGGCTCTGCGTGCAGGCCGACCTGCCCAAGCCGAAGGTCGCGGTGGCCGATACGCCGATGCCCAACGCCTTCGCCATGGGCCGCTCCCGCAAGTCCGCGACCGTGTGCACGACGACAGGCCTGCTCGGACTGCTCTCTCCCAGCGAGATCGAGGGCGTCATGGCCCACGAGCTGACGCACATCGCCAACCGCGACGTCGTGATCATGACCGTGGCGAGCTTCTTCGCCTCGATCGCGTCGATGATCACCCAGTTCGGGTTCTTCTTCGGCGGGGGCGGCGGCTACGGGGGCGGCGGCGGGGGCGACGACGACGACGGCCCCGGCTTCCTGGTCGTGATCCTGGTCTCGATGGTGGTCTACGTGATCAGCTTCCTGCTCATGCAGGCGCTGTCGCGTTACCGCGAGTTCGCCGCGGACCGCGGCGCGGCCGTCATCACCGGCCGTCCCAGCGGCCTGGCCTCCGCGCTGGTCAAGATCAGCGGGGTCAACGAGAAGATCCCCACGCAGGACCTGCGCACTGCAGGCGAGATGCAGGCGTTCTTCATCGCTCCCGTCGGCCGGCGCGTCGCCGGCCTGTTCGCCACGCACCCGCCGATGGAGCAGCGCCTCGCCGCACTGCAGCGTCTCGAAGGCCAGCTGCAGAACCAGCGGCTCGCCACGGCGGCCTAGCGGCGGTGGGCTTCCTCGACGCGCTCCTGGGCAAGCGCAAGATCGCCGGCCCAGCGCCCGACCGCCTCTTCGCGCTGACCACCGCCTACGTGGACCTGGAATCCGCACAGGGCGTCAGGACGCGGGGATCCGCGGGCATCGTCTTCCAGCAGCTCGCCACCGCCGACTTCACCCAGATCGTCACGGAGACCGAGGAGCTGCTGCGGGGTACGGGCGCCGAGACGGGCTCGACGATCGAGACGCGAGACGACCAGTACGGCTACAAGTGGATCGTGGTGCGCGACGACGACATCGATGACCTCGTGGTGTCAGTCAACACGGTCGCCGACAACCTGTCGATGGGCGGTTACGCCGACCGGATCCTGGCGGCCGTCTTCGCCTTCGAGGATGCCCAGAAGCAGGCGCTGTACCTGATCTACAACTACAAGCGCGGCAGCTGGTACCCGTTCGCGCCGGCGGGCGGGGAGCAGCAGCGCAACACCGAGCGCGAGTTCCAGCTCAAGGCCCAGATCGGCGCCGGGCTACCGATGGAATCCGACCTCGGCCGGTGGTTTCCCCTCTGGGGCATCCCGATCTAGCCCGATCTGGGCATCCTCGATCCAGCCCGATCTGGGCATCCTCGATCCAGCCCGACCGGGAACGGGCGCGTGGTCGCTTCGGACCCCTCAGTCCGGGATCAGGCCCTCGCCGGTGAACTGCTCGCCGGCCTCCGCGAACGTGAGGTCGGGCGGGGGAAGGATGAGCGCGGATTCGTGCAGGTCGTCGTCGCCCAGCTCGGACCCGTGGCTGCGCACGAGCTCGAGCATCCGCCCGTAGGCCGACTGAAACGCGGTCTCGTCGCCGGAGTCCACGGCCTCCACGCAGGCGTTGTCGAGCTCGTTGAGCTCCCCGACCTGGGCATCGTCGACCTCGTACTGGCCCTCCGTGGCGATGCGGACGATCACGCGCTCTTGCCCTCCTCGATCTGCGGCGACGAGCCGCCCGAGCCGGGGCCGAGCTCGGCCTTCATCTTCGCCAGCTCGTCCTCGACCTGAGTGCCCGTCGTCAGCTCCTTGAGCTGGCGATCGATGTCGTCTCCGCCGTCGCCGAGCTGCGTGAGGTCCTCGAACGTGCCCGCGGCCTCCAGCTCTGCGACTGCGTCGGCACGGGCCCTCATGTTCTCGGTCTTGTCGACGGCGCGTTGCATGGCCAGGCCGACGTCGGCCATCTGCTCGCCCACGCCCGTCGCGGCCTCGGAGATCCGCACCTGGGCCTCCGCCGCCGAGTACTGGGCCTTGATGACCTCCTTCTTGGTCCTGAAGGCGTCGATCTTGGCGCGCAGCTTCTTCTCGGAGTCCGTCAGCTTCTGCTGCTGGTCCTCGAGTTGTGCCACCTGGGTGTCGAGCGACTGCAGCTCGGCCTGCAGGCCCTGCTTGCGCTCCAGGGCGGTACGGGCCAGCTCCTCCTGGCCTGCGGCCAGCGCCTGACGCGCCTGGGTGTCGAGCTTGACGACGTTCTGCTCGAGCTTGTCGGACTGCATCTGCAGCCGCTTCTTCGCGGTGACGACGTCGGCGATGCCCTTCTTGACGTTCTGCAACGACTCCAGCTGCTTCTGATAGCTGAAGTCCAGCGTCTCCGCCGGGTCCTCCGCCCGGTCGAGCAGCTTTGAAACCTTGGCCTTCACGACAGTGGAAAAGCGGCCGCCGAGTCCCGGCATGTGGCCTCCTGGGTGCGATGGACGGACGTAGGTGAGAGCCTACATACCCGGGGCGCCCTGCCCGCGCACCACGCGGTGTGAGCGGTTCGTCCGCCCCTCGGAGGGCGAGGTGTTCTACGCGACCACCGGCCGCGTGCGGATCAGAAGTTGACGGGGTGGCGGGCGTGGAAGCCCTTGGTGACCCGCGCCACCGGGCGCCAGCGCGGGCCGCGCTTGCCCGACGGGTCGCCCGCCGCGCTCGTGTCGAGCCGGATGCCGGCGATGATCAGGAAGGCGTGGCCGGGATTGGTCCAGACGGTCATCCACTGGCCCGCGCCGGCGGACCCCCACCGCATGAAGCTGCCCGAGTCCAGCGGCGAGCGCAGAAGGCTCGCGCCGTGAAGGGCATAGGAGATGGTTCCCGAGCAGTCATAGCCGCGGCCGGAGAACCGAGCGTTGTGGCCCCCGCCGTAGATGTAGGGCCTGCCGATGATCCTGTTGGCCGCCCAGATCGCCTGCTGTACCTCGGCCGGTGCCATCGAGGGCGCGGCGGCCAGGCCGTCGGGCATGATCCTCGCCGTGACGCCTTCCACGACCGGGGTGGCGGGTGCTGAGGTCGTCGATCCCGTGGTGGGGCCGTACACCGTTCCGCCGCCGGACTGCGGGGCGGCGCTGCCGGTGTCGGCCGGTGCGGGGGCCGAGCCGCTGGGGGCGGCAGAGCCACCACCCGCGGGGGCAGAGGGATCCTGGGCCAGCGCCGGAGCGGCCACGGTGGCCATTCCGACTACCAGCATCCACGTCGTGACCTGGGCGCGTGCCCGCAATGCGACTCTCTTTCGTGGGCCTACGGGGTTAGCTGACGGGCTAGCGCTGAAAGAGCCTGCGCTCCTCGCTTAGCGGCGAGGTTCGCCCCAACACATGGGTCCCCCGGTCCTCGGTTTCCCTCCGAGGATTCGGCGTTCGGCACGCAGACTACACACACGCACGACGGATTGCGCCGTTCTTATGCCAACCTGGTTCGAAAGCCCAGCGCCGCGGCCTGTCGGGCCCTCCCCCGGCCTCGGGACGTTAGGCTCGTGCCGATGCCGCTCACGCACCGCTCGCTGGCCGCCTGCGCGCTCCTCGCGCTCGCGCTCGTCCCGATGGGCTGCGCCAAGCGCACGTCCGCCTCGAAGGTCGGCCAGTACCCCGGGGTGGGGAACAGCGCAGCCCTCGGCCAGACGGCCACGGGGCTGGGCTTCCCGGGCTCGGCCACCAAGAACACGACGCGGGTGGCCGGCACCGATCCGACCGCCGACGCCGCGGCAATCGCCCGAGCCGTCTTCCCCGCCGGCACTCCGGGCGGGCGCCCCAAGGCGATCACCCTGGTGGACGTCAACGACTGGCGTAGCGCGCTGGCCGCCTCGGTCCTCATGTCCGCGCCGGTCCGGGCGCCGGTGTTGTTCAGCGACGGCACCGATCTTCCCGGCGCCACCGCCGACGCGCTGACCGCGCTCGGACCGACCGGCTCGGAGAAGGCGGGCGGCGCCCAGGTCGTCCGCGTCGGCGAGGTCGCACGACCCGACGGCTTGAAGTCGACCGATCTCGTCGGCGCCGACCCAGCGGCGCTGGCCCGCGCGATCGATGCCTTCCAGGCCTCGGCCCGGGGGACGACCTCGGGCAACGTGCTCGTCGTCAGCGCCGACCGGCCGGAGTTCGCCATGCCCGCCGCCGCGTGGGCGGCCAAGAGCGGCGACCCGATCCTGTTCGTGTCCAAGGACACGGTGCCCGAGGCGACCCGGGTGGCGCTCTCGGCCCACCAGCGCCCGCGGATCTACGTCCTCGGGCCCTCGACCGTGATCTCCCCCGCCGTGACCCGCGTCCTGCGCAAGCTCGGCACGGTGATCCGCGTGGGCGGTCCGGACCCCCAGGCCAACGCCATCGCCTTCGCCCAGTACGCGGACAGCAGCTTCGGATGGGGCGTGGTCGACCCCGGGCACGGCCTGGTCTTCGCCGACCCGCGGCGCCCCGCCGACGCGGCGGCCGCCTCCCCGCTGTCGGCCAGCGGGACGTGGGGCCCGCTGCTGCTGACGGGCGAAGACGGCGGACTGCCCAAAGCGCTCGGCAACTACCTGCTCGACATCCAGCCGGGCTACCGCCGGGATCCGACCCGCGGCGTGTACAACCACGGCTGGATCGTCGGCGACGAGAGCGCCATCTCGATCGCGGCGCAGGCGCAGATCGACGCGGCCCTCGAGATCTCGCGGACACACAACTCCGCACCCTCCAAGCCGTGAGCGAGGCCGAGCACCCCGACCGCGCTCGGCCGCACCGCCCGGTCACGATCGAGGATGTCCGCCAGCTGATGGGCGCCTCCACACCGCATTTCGCACTCCAGATCCGCAACCGCATAGCGCGGCTCATCGAGGAGCTGCCCGCGGGCGACCCCGCCCGCCGCGAGGGAGAACGGGAGATCGAGCGGCTCGAGGCCCTCGGCTACACCGGGGAGGTTCGGGGCCAGCCGGGCGAGGAGGGCCTGCCTCCCCTGTCCTCGGTCTCCGCGGCTCCCCGCCCGGAGGCGACGGGCGACCAGCACGGATAGGAGGAACCATGGACCTCACCTTCACCGAGGGCCAGCTCACGTTTCGTGACGAGCTGCGCGCGTGGCTCGGAGCCCACCCGCCCGGCCCGGAGCCCGAGGGTGAGGACGCCGGCTACGAGTGGCGCCGGGACTGGCAGCGCAAGCTCGACGAGGGCGGGTGGGCCGGCGTCCATTGGCCCAAGGAGTACGGCGGCCGCGGCGCGCAGCTGATGGAGACGGCGATCTTCTTCGAGGAGATGGGCCGCGCCCGGGCGCCCCTGCCCGCCAACGTCCTGGGCCTGCTGCTCGCCGGTCCCACCATCATGACCTGGGGCACCGACGAGCAGAAGGAGCGCTACCTGCAGCCGATCCTCTCGGCCGAGGAGATCTGGTGCCAGGGCTTCTCCGAGCCCGACGCCGGGTCAGACCTCGCCGCGCTGAAGACCCGTGCCGTCAAGGACGGCGACGGGTGGGTGGTCACGGGCCAGAAGGTGTGGACTTCGGGCGCGCAGCACTCCAAGTGGTGCATGCTCGTGGCGCGGACCGACTCCGAGGCGGCCAAGCACAGGGGCCTGACCTACTTCCTGATGGACATGGAGCAGCCTGGCGTCCAAGTCGTCCCGCTCCGGCAGATCACGGGCGACCCCGAGTTCAACGAGCTGTTCATCGAGGAGGCCCGGATCCCGGACGAGAACGTCCTCGGCGGGGTGGGCAACGGCTGGAAGGTCGCGCTGACGACGCTCATGAACGAGCGGGCCGGCCTCGGCTTCTTCCTCCAGGTCCGCCTGCGCCAGATGGTCGACGAGCTCTACGACGTCGCCGCCGAGAGCGGCCGGCTCGACGATCCTCGCGTCGCCGACGAGCTCGCGGACCTGCACATCCGCACCGAGATCCTGCGGCTGACCGCCTACCGCGGGCTGAGCGTCATCGAGCAGTTCGGCCAGCCCGGTCCCGAGGGGTCGCTGGTCAAGTGGCTGTGGTCGGAGACCAACCAGATGCTGACGCAGCTCGCTCCGTCGCTGGTCGGCCCGGAGGCGCTGAGGTCCGGGACGCGCTGGTCGTATGAGCTGCTGCGCGCCCGCGGCAACACGATCGAGGGCGGTACGACGGAGATCCTCAAGAACATCGTCGCCGAGCGCGTGCTCGGCCTGCCCCGCGCCGGGCGCTAGGCGGGCTCCGGATGCGATTCACGCTGTCTGAGGAACAGCAGGAGATCAAGCGCACCGCTCGCGACCTGCTCGCCGCCCGCGCGGGCCCCGCCCAGCTGCGCGAGCACGCCGAGGCCGGGCGCTACGACGACGCGCTGTGGACAGAGCTCGGGGAGCTGGGCTGGCCCGGCATCGCCATCGGCGAGGAGCACGGCGGCCAGGGCCTCGGCCTGGTGGAGCTCTGCGTGCTGTGCGAGGAGCTCGGCTACGCCTGCGCCGCGACGCCGTTGCTGGGCAGTGCGCTGGCCGCGCTGGCGCTGGAGGGCGCCGGCTCCGCCGAGCAGCAGGCCAGGTGGCTCGGTGGCCTGGCCAGCGGCGAGCTGCGCGGCGCGCTCGGGCTCGTTCGCGGCCGTGCCGCCGAGCTGATCCCCGATGCCGCGGGCGCTGACGTGGTCGTGCTCGTCGAAGCCGACGGCGGACGCGCCACCCTCGTCGAGGGCACCGAGGTCGAGTCCGTCGATGCGATCGACTCCTCGCGGCGCCACGGTCGCGTGAGCACGGCCGCTGGCGAGTCGCTCGCCGGCGACCCCGCGGGCGCCCTGGACCGCGCGCTCGTGGCGGTCGCCGCGGAGCTCGTGGGCGTCAGCCAGCGGGCGCTGGACATGACGCTGGCATTCGTCAAGGAACGCAAGCAGTTCGGCGTGCCGGTCGGCAGCTTCCAGGCCGTCCAGCACCGGACCGCGCAGATGCTGCTGGACACCGAGGGTGGCCGGTCGGCGACCTACTTCGCCGCCTGGACCGCCGGCGCGGAACCCGCTCGCCTGCCGGCCGCCGCGTCGATGGCCAAGGCGTGGACGTCCGACCGTGCTCGCGATGCCACCGGCTCGGCCATCCAGTTGCACGGAGGCATCGGCTTCACGTGGGAGGCCGACGTGCACTGGTTCTACAAGCGCGCCCAGCTCGACGCCCACTACCTGGGCGGTGGTGCCACGCACCGCGCGCGGCTGTCGGCACTCGTGGCCCGGCAGCGAGCGGGGGCCACCGCCTGACCACGCGAAGATGCATCGCGTGCTGCGCGCCGAGCGGGGTACCGAGCCCGGACGCGCTGCCGCCCCGCGGTCTAGGCTGAGAGCGTGGCTGGCACGGCGCCGCGTCCGGCAGGCATCGATGGAACCGACCTCGCGGGCCCCTTCCCGGTCGGCGCCTATGCCGCCAAGCTCCGCGACGAGCTGCGCAAGCGCGCGCGTCTTCAGCTGTTCGGCGAGGTCTGGAACCTCCGCGCACCTCCCAAGGGCGCCAAGATCTACTTCGAGCTGCGGGACGCCGACGGCGCGCTGCCGTGCTCCATGTGGCGCAACGAGTTCGAGAAGGCCGACCTCGCGCTCGTCGACGGGGGCCAGGTCGTCGTCGCCGGCGGGCCGGGCTACTACCCCGGGAGCCGGACCTCCTCCCCGTCGTTCTCGTTCGAGGTCACGGGCCTCCGGCTCGCCGGCGAGGGCGACCTGCTCGCCCGGCTCGAGGCCCTGCGCCGGACGCTCGCCGCCGAGGGGCTCTTCGAACTCCAGAAGGCGCTCGCCCGGCCCGTCCTGCCCAGGTGCATCGGCGTCGTGACGGGCGAGGGCGGGAAGGCGCGCGACGACGTGCTGGCCGGCCTGCGGCGCCGGGGCTGGGCGGGGAGGCTGGTGTGGGCGTTCGCTCCCGTGCAGGACCGCCACGCCGCGCCGCGCATCACACAGGCGCTGCAGGACCTCGCGGCGCTCGAGGAGGTCGAGGTCATCGTGGTCGCCCGCGGCGGGGGATCGGTCGCCGACCTCTTCGCCTTCTGCGACGAGACCCTGTGCCGCACCGTGGCGCTGCTGGGCACGCCCGTGATCGCCTCCGTGGGCCACCACACCGACCGTCCTCTGATCGACGACGTCGCTGCCGTGCGCTGCTCGACGCCGACGCACGCCGCCGAGACCGCGGTGCCCTGCGACGTCGGCGAGGCGCGCGTCGCCCTGCGGCGCTGCGCCGCCCGGCTGGCCCATCATGCCCGCACCTCGATCCTCGGCCGCGCGCGCCACCTCGCCGCCCTGTCGCGCGCTCCGGCCGAGGTCGTCGCACGCCACCGGAGCAGCCTGCACCAGACGCTGCGCGAGATCCGCGCCAGCGCGGGCCGCGGACTGCTCGAGCGGCGCGAGCTCGTGGGCGTCAGCGCCCTCGTCCTGTCGCGCAAGGCGGCGGCGGGAGCGGGGCCCGAGCGGGCCGCTCGCGGGTCCCGGCTGGAAGGGCTGGCGGCGGCGCTGGGCGCCCACGATCCCGAGCGGGTGATCGCGCGGGGCTACGCGGTCGTCGACGACGGCGAGGGCAACCTCGTGACCTCGGCCGAGAGGGCCCGGGCGGCCGTGAGGCTGCGGCTGTTCTTCGGCGACGACAGCATCCGTGCGAGGATCGACGAGTGAGCACGCCCGAGCGCACCTACGAGACCGCGACGGCGCGACTGGAGGAGATCATCCGCCGGCTGGACTCCGGCGAGTCCGGCCTGCGCGAGACCCTCGACCTCGTCAAGGAGGGCCGCACGCTGGTCGAGTTCTGCGCCGCCGAGCTCGACGCGGTGGGCCGCGGCCTCCAGGAGCTGCGCCTCGACGAGCTCGTCTCCCGGCTCGAGGCCGAGGCAGCCACCGTTCAGGCCCCCCCGGCATGAGCCTCTTCGACCGCGTCGCCGAGCTGCCGCTGATCATCGAGGAGTACGCGCTGGACCGGCTCGAGCGCGACGTCTCGAGCGCCTTCACACGCGTCAGCACCGTCGTGAAGCTGTTCGGCGCGGGAACCGAGGGCGTCGGCGAGGACGTGGTCTACGACGCGATCGACCACGACGTCCTGCAGGAGGCCGGACCGGTCCTGCCGCTGGCCGGCGATTGGACCATCGCCTCGTTCTGCGACCACTTTGAGGCGCTCGACCCGTTTCCCCAGCCTCCCGCCCGCGAGGTCTCGCGGCGCTACCGGAACTGGACCTTCGAGTCGGCGGCGCTCGACCTCGCGCTGCGCCAGGCGGGACTGCCGCTCCACGAGGCGCTGGGGCGCGAGCCGCGACCGGTGCGCTTCGTCGTCTCGATGCGCCTGGGCAGCCCGGATGTCCCGTCCTCGATCGAGCCGCTGCGCCGGCGCCTGGACGCCTACCCGGGGCTGCAGTTCAAGCTCGACCCCACCCCGGACTGGGACGACGAGCTCGTGCGCGAGGTCGCCGCCACCGGCGCCGTGGAGAGCGTCGACTTCAAGGGCCAGTACCACGGGACCATCGTGGACTCCGAGCCCGATCCTGCTCTCTACGAGCGCGTGCTGCGCGATCTCCCCCACGCCTGGATCGAGGATCCGCACACCACGGACGAGATCACGGCGCTCCTCGAGCCCCACCGCGACCGCGTGAGCTGGGACGCGATCATCCACTCGGTCGCAGACATCGAGGCCCTGCCGTTCGCGCCGAGGATGGTCAACGTCAAGCCCTCGCGACTCGGGACGCTGCGTGAGCTGTTCGCGGCCTATGACTTCTGCGCGGCCCACGGGATCGGCATGTACGGAGGCGGGCAGTTCGAGCTGGGGGTGGGCCGCGGCCAGATCCAATACCTGGCCTCCTTGCTGCATCCCGACGGCCCCAACGACACGGCCCCGAGCGGCTACAACGACGCCGACCTCCCCGACGGCCTCCCGGCCTCACCCCTGGCGCCTTCGCCGAGCCCCGTCGGCTTCCGCTGGGGCTGACGCCGCCGCGCCGCCGACCCGCGGCGCCGCGCCGCCGCGCCGCCGCGGACAGGCAACCGGCCATCGAGTGGACACTTGAGGGGGCCCTGGACCCTCAAGTGTCCACTGGACGCGCGGATGGCTGGACGCGCGGATGGCTCGACGCGCGGATGGCTGGACGCGCGGATGGCTCGACGCGCGGATGGCTCGACGCGCGGATGGCTCGACGCGCGGATGGCTCGACGCGCGGGTGGCTCGACGCGTCCGCTCAGACGCGCTGGATCAGGGTGCCGGTGCCCAGCCCCCCGCCGCAGCACATCGTCACGAACCCGATCTCCTTGTCGGAGCGCTCGAGCTCGTGCAGCAGGGTCGTGATCAGGCGCGCCCCCGTGGAGCCGAGAGGATGGCCGAGGGCGATCGCGCCGCCGTTGACGTTGACGCGGTCCATGTCGGGCTTGTGCGCGCGCCGCCACGCGGCGACGACGGGGGCGAACGCCTCGTTGACCTCGAAGAGGTCGATGTCGTCCATCGACATGCCGCTGCGTTCGAGGATCCTCGCCGTCGCGGGGATGGGCCCCTCGAGCATCTTGACCGGATCGCAGCCCACGGTCGTCTGGTCGATGATCCTCGCGCGCGGTGTCAGCCCCAGCTCGCCGGCCTTCTCGGCGCTCATGAGGAGCACAGCGGCCGCGCCGTCGGAGATCTGCGAGGCGTTGCCAGCGGTGACCACGCCGTTCTCCTTGAACACGGTCTTGAGCTGGCTGAGCGTCTCGAGGTTGGTGTCCGGCCGGATCCCCTGATCGGTGACATGCGTGTCGCCGTTGACTCCCATTGGGATGATCTCGCGCTCGAAGCGTCCCTCCTCCGTGGCCTGGTGGGCCAGCCGGTGGGAGCGGACGGCGAGCTCGTCGAGCTCGGAGCGGGGCGTCTCGTACTCCTCGGCGATCATCTCGGCGCCCAAACCCTGACCTACGATGTTGTGCTTCTCCATCAGCTCGGGGGTGAACGCGTAGCCGAAGTCCTCCTGGGTCTTCATGCCGGCCGAGAACGGCAGCATGCCCATGTGTTCCACGCCCGATCCGATGACGACGTCGTGGACGCCCGAGGCGATCTGCGAGGCCGCGAGGTTGACCGCCTGCTGCGCCGACCCGCACTGCAGGTCGATCGTCGTCGCCGACGTCTCGATCGGGAAGCCCTGCTGCAGCCAGGCGTTGCGGCCGACGTGCAGGCCCTGCGGGCCGAACTGCTGGACGCAGCCGGCGATGACGTTCTCCACCTGGCCGGCGTCGATCCCGGAGCGCTCGATCACCGCCCGGTAGGCGGCACCCAGTAGCTCGTTGGGGTGCGTGTCCTTGTAGTACCCCTTCTCCCGGTGCCCGCGGCCGATCGGCGTGCGGGCGGCCTCGACGATGACGACCTCTCGGCCCTCGAGAACACTCATGGCAGCTTCCTTTGACTCGGTGTCGAAAAGTTCAGAGCCGGTAGCGTACCGGCGCATGCAGGAGCGCCTGGGCATCGCCGGCAGCGGCGCTATCGCATGTGGGCTGGCGGCGACAGCCGCCCGCCACGCCGACGACGTGATCCTCTGGGCGCGCTCGCCGGAGAGCGCCGATCGGGCGCGCGCGACCGTCGAGAAGGTCTGCGGCCGCCTGAGCGGTGCCGTGCAGGCCGCTCACGTCAGCGTCGTCACCGACATCGCCGGGCTCGCACCCGCCACCTACCTCGTCGAGGCGATCGCCGAGGACCACGCCGCCAAGACGGAACTACTCGCCCAGCTCTCGGAGCACGCGTCCCAGCGGGCCATCCTCGCCACCACGACGTCCTCCCTGTCGGTCGAGGGGCTGGCGCAGGCCGGCGCGGCCCCGGAGCGCTTCGCGGGCCTGCACGTCTTCAATCCCGTGCCCAGGATGAAGCTCGTCGAGGTGATCTTCCCGGCCGCCGCCGATGCCGACACCAGGCAGCGCACCCTCGCCCTGGTCGCCGAGCTGGGCAAGACCCCGGTCGAGGTCCCCGACTCCCCGGGCTTCGTCGTCAACCGCCTGCTGTTCCCGTTCCTGTTCAGCGCCGTAGACCTGCTCGAATCCAGCGGGCTGCGCCCGGAGTCCATCGACGAGTGCATGAAGCTCGGCGCCTCCCACCCCATGGGGCCCCTCGAGCTCCTCGATTTCGTCGGGCTCGACGTCGCCCAGGCCATCGGCGACGAGATCGGCGTCGCCGTCCCGGCGCGGGTTCGCGCCCTGGTCTCCGAGGGTGCTACCGGCCGCAAGGCCGGCCGCGGCCTCTACGACTACGCATCCGCCGGCGCGGCCTGAGCCGAGCTGCGGGCGGGCGCTGTCGGCCGTTCACCCCGACCCCTCCCCAGGCCGTTCGAGCGTGTGGACCTGCACGCCGCGCGACCAGCGTGGGTGGTCCATGTCGCGCCAGAACGCGAAGCCGAGCTTGTGGGCGACGCGCAGCGACCGCCGGTTCTCGGCGGCGATGATGCAGACCAGCCGCGCCAGGCCGGGTCGGGTGAAGGCGAGGCGGACCGCCTCCGTCGCGCCCTCGGTGGCCAGGCCCCGGCCCCAGTGGTCGCGACCCAGCCGCCAGCCCACCTCCACCTCCTCGGCGAGCGCCGTCAGGGTGGCGGGGTGAGCCAGGCCCACGAAGCCGATGAGCTCGCCGGTGTCCCGGAGGTCGGCCATCCACAGGCCGAAGCCGTGGTCGTCCCAGTGGTCGATCATCCTGCGCAGCACCAGGTCGCTCTCCGGCCGGACCAGCGGGCCGGTGTAGGAGACGAAGCGAGCAACCTCGGGGTCCGCGTTGATCGCCGCGAACCCCTCCGCATCGTCGAGGCGCGGGCGGCGCAGGCGCAGGCGGGCCGTGTCGGGCACGATCTCCGTAGGATTCGCGCCGCGAGAAGCTCTTCCTCGCGTGGCCGCGCTCCTCATGACCGGCGCCGCCCGGGCGGCATCAGATCCGTATCCCGGCAGACAGCATTTAACAGGCGTTGAGATATGCCTGGATCATTGGTCAGGACGTACCTCGCACTGTAACTCCTCGAGAACGACAAAGGGCCCGCGCTGTGCGCGGGCCCTTTGTGTCTGTGTGGGGGATCCACCCCGATCCACCACACCTCCATCCGCGGTGCGGCGTCCCTCCGTGGAGGGGCCGCCCCTGACCTCACGTCGTCCCACCGAACGTGGAGTCAGAAGCGGTAAACGTCACAGCGCGAGAGAACTTGCGCCGATACGCGACGATCGTTCGCGGTTCAGGCGGGCCGGCGCCGCTCGCGGATCCGCACGGCCTCGACCCGGTTGTCGCGGACCGACTCCACGCGGATCGAGTAGCCGTCGGCGTTGACGGTGTCCCCGCGCTTGGGAAGCCGGCCGATCTCCGCGAAGACGAACCCGCCGACCGAGTTGTACGCGTCGCTGTCGACCGGCACGTCGAGGCCGTGGTCGTGCAGGTCGGTGACGGCGACATGGCCGCGTACGAACCAGTCGCCGTTGGCCAGCCGGCGAACCTCCCCCCCGGCGGGGTCGGTCTCGTCGGCGATCTCCCCCACCACCTCCTCGATGATGTCCTCGACCGTGACGATCCCGGCCACCCGGCCGTACTCGTCGACGACGACGGCCATCGAGCTGCGCTGGCGCTGGAGGTCGGCCAGCAGGTCGTCGAGCGGCTTGGTCTCGGGCACGATGGGCGCCTCGGTGACCAGTGGCTCGATCGAGGCATCGGGGCCCTCGGACATGAGCAGCTGGGCCAGGGAGTTGGTGTGGACGATCCCGCGCACGCGGTCCTTGTTGTGGTCCTCCGTGGCCACCAGCCGGGTGTGTCCCGAGGACACGCAGCGCCGCAGGGCGGTCTCGACGTCCTCGGAGGTGTCGACGGTCACCACCGCCGGGATCGGCGTCATCACCTGCCGCGCCTCCTGCTCGTGCAGATGGAACACCCCCACGAGCATGCCCGCCTCGCCCGGGTCCAGCGTGCCGGATCCCGAGATGATCGAGCGCAGCTCCTCGGGCGTCTGCTCCTGTTCGCGCACGTGCTCGGGGTCGACGCCGAGCACACTGAGGATGCGGTTGGAGATCCCGGTCAGCACCCATGAGAGCGGCGCGACCGCCCGCTTGAACAGCTCGAAGGGCCGGGCGATCCGCCGTGCCACCGACTCCGCATGGGGGATCGAGTACAGCTTGGGGACGATCTCGCCGAAGACGATGTGGGCACTCGTGATGATCAGGTAGGCGATCAGGACCGACAGGAACACCGCCAGCCCCCTGCTGGGCTTCTCCCCGAACACGCCCTCGAAGGCGTGGGCGAGGACCGGCTCGCCGAGGGCGCCGATGCCGATCGAGGCCATCGTCACGCCGACCTGAGCGGCCGAGATGTACGCGCTCAGGTCGTCCAGCATGCGAATGGCCAGAGCGGAGCCGCGCAGGCCCTCGTCGCGCATCACCTCCAGGCGGTGGCGCCGCGCGCGGACCAGCGAGTACTCCGCGATCACGAAGAACGCGTTGAGCGCGACGAGGAGGGCGGTGGCGATGATGGCGAGCGCGGTCATACGGCTCGCCCGCGGTGACTTCGAGGCGTGTCGTCGTCGTTCACGTGAGGGGACACCTACCCGACCCGGGGGATCGGATCACGTGCGCAGGGTATCCGTGCCGGCCGCGAACCTCGGGAACGGTCCCGAGCCTCACAGCTCGTCGATCGCGCGGGCCAGTTCGTGGTCGGCCTCCGTCAAGCCCCCCTCGGAATGGGTCGACAGCGTAAGCCGCACCCTGTTCCAACCATGGATCAGGATGTCGGGATGGTGGTTTCGCGCCTCCGCGAGATCAGCAACGCGATTGACGAACCACATCGCGGCGGCGAAATCGGGAAACTCGTAGTCGTGGACGAGTGCGTCGTCCTCGTCGTGCCAGTGGGTATCTGCCATATCCTCGTCGTTCGTGCGGATCGTGAGCCTGGTGCCCCACGCCACCGAGCTGCTCTTCGCCCTCGGGCTTGGCGAGCAGGTCGTCGGCGTGACACACGAATGCGATCATCCCACCGAAGCGGGGCGATTGCCTCACGTGACGCGCGACGTGCTGCCGGCCGGGCTCTCGGCGGCGGAGATCGACCGCGAGGTCAAGGAGCGCACGCAGCGCGGGGAGGCCATCTACGCCCTCGACCAGCAGGCGCTGGGAGACCTCGAACCGGACCTGATCGTCACGCAGGAGCTGTGCCCGGTCTGTGCGGTCTCCTACGACGAGGTCGCGGGGGTCGCCAGGCGGCTGTCGTCGCGCCCAAAGGTCGTCGCGCTGGACCCCAAGACCTTCGGCGAGACCCTCGGAGATGCGCGGACCATCGCCGAGCTGACGGGTGCCCGCGAGGCCGCCGTCGATCTGGTCAAGCGGACGCGGGCGCGGGTTGACGTCGTGCGGCGCACCCTGCGCGACGCCCGTCGGCCGCCGGTCATGGTGGTCGCGATCGAGTGGTTCGACCCCGTCTACATCGCGGGGCACTGGACCCCGCAGCTGATCGAGTACGCCGGTGGCATCGATGTCCTCGGACTCCCCGGCGAGCACTCCGCGCAGGTGATGTGGGAAGACGTGGCCGCCGCCTCGCCGGAGGTCGTCGTCGCGCTGCCGTGCGGCTTTGACGCCCAGACCGCCTATCGCGAGGCCGAGATGCACACCGAGGCGTTGCGGGCCACCGGCGCGTGCCGGGTGGTCGCCGTGGACGGCAGCGCGTACTTCTCCCGGCCCGGCCCACGCCTCGTGGAGGGCATGGAGCTCCTCGCACACGTCCTGCATCCCGATCTCTTCCCGGTCGTGACCGCCGAGATCATCGAGCTCAAGCTCTGATGCGAGCGGATGCCGGCCACCACGTGGAGGCCGGCCGCTGAGCCCACGGACCGTCCTGTACCTGCACTCGTCGGCCAAGCGCTACGGATCCGACCGGCAGCTGTACGCGATCGCGACGGGGCTGGATCCCGACCGTTACCGGCCGCTCGTCGTCCTGCCCGAGAACGGCGAGCTGGCGAGCGACCTGCGCGACGCAGGGACAGAGGTACTCGTCCGCCCGCTCGCCGTCCTGCGCAGATCGCTGATGTCTCCCCGGGGCATCTCGCGCGTGGCCGCCGCGTGGGCGGCCGACGCCGGTGGCCTGGGCCGCCTGGCCCGGGCCCGAGACGTCGCTCTCGTGCACACCAACACGTCGGTCACCCTGGGCGGCGCCGCCGCGGCCCGCCTCGCCGGCGTTCCGCACGTGTGGCACGTCCGTGAGATCTACGCCGGTTTCGACCGCTGGTTCCCCGCCTACCGGCGGCTGCTCCTGAGTGCCGATGCACTGCCCTGCGTCTCGCGGGCGACGTGCCTTCAGTTCGGCGGCGCGCCGGCGGCTTTCACCCTCCACGACGGCCTGCCCTACCCGCCCGAGCGAGCGCCGCGCGAGGCGGCACGCGCCCAACTCGGCCTGGACCCGGACGCGTTCGTCGTCGCCGTCCTGGGCCGCATCGCGGGATGGAAGGGTCAGGACGTCCTCGTCCGGGCGCTGGCCCAACTGCCCGAGACCGCCGTCGCGCTGATCGCCGGCGCGCCCTGGCCCGGCGACGAGCGTCACCTCCGCGAGCTCCAGCAGCTCGCCATCGCGCTCGGCATGGGCGATCGAACCCACATGATTGGTGTGTTGGATCGCCCCAGCCTGGCGTTCGGCGCCGCCGACGTGGTCGCGGTCCCTTCCACGCAGCCCGACCCCTTTCCCAACGCCGCGCTCGAGGCCGCCGCCGCCGGATGCTGCGTGGTGGGCTCGGACCACGGCGGCATCCCGGAGATCATCGAGGACGGGAGGACCGGCATCCTCGTCGGACCCGGAGACCCACACGCCCTCGCCGCCGCCCTCACGGCAATGTCGGACGATCCGGATCGCCGCCGGCACCTCGGCGACGCCGCCGCGAGGGACGTTCGCGCGCGCTTCTCCACCCAGGGGATGCTCGACGCGACCCAGGGCCTGTACGACCGGATGCTGGCCGGCTAGATCCCCTGCTGACGGCCGTGCTAGATCCCGCTGCTGTTGGCCGCGGCCAGTGCGATCCCGGCGGCCAGCGCTCCCACCGCGGCCGCGCCGCCGTAGGCCAGCAACGGCTGACGGACACGATCGGCGTACTGGAAGGCGAGCGCCAAAAGGCCACCCCCGATGAGACCTCCGATGTGACCGCCGATCGAGATGCCGCTCAGCGCGAAGGAGAAGACGAGATTGATGAGGATCAGCCCGCCGATGCTTCCGAAGATCCCGCCGGCCATCGGGTCGATCCCGCGGGACCGCATCAGGAGGAACGTCGCTCCCATCAGCCCGAAGACCGCCCCCGACGCGCCGACCGTGTAGCTCAGCGGCGTGAGGACCAGCGCCCCCGCCGAGCCGGCCAGCATCGCAACGAAGTACAGAAGCGCGAAGCGCACGGACCCCATCTCGGGCTCGAGCATCCGTCCGAGGATGTAGAGCAGGTACATGTTGAAGCCGATGTGCAGGAACCCGGCGTGCAGGAACCCGCCGGTGAACAGCCGCCAGTACTCGTGGTTGATCCCGATGTCGGGACCGTCGAGCGCAAAGCGCTGGAACAGGCTGCTGCCGCCGCCGCCCTGCACGCCGAACCGCCCGCTGGCCAGAAACGCGATGACGTTGAGCGCGATCAGCACGTAGGTCACCCGCGGGTCGGACCGGACGCTGCTGATCGTCTTGACCTTCGTCCGGTCGCTCGCGCACTCGGGGCAGCGCATGCCTACGGGGGTCGGAGTCATGCAGTCGGGACAGATGGGCCGACCGCACTTCGAGCATGAGACGCCGGTCTCGCGGCTGGGGTGGCGGTAGCAGGTGGCCATCAGTCGCGGAGGTTCCACAGCTTACGCGCCTCGCCGGCGAGGTCGCGCATCGTGCGCCCGGCGAAGTCCAGCGGGTCGCTGGACTGGGCGTGGCGCTTCTTGTTCTGGGCGCGCGTGCGCAGCAGCACGAGGCCGATCCCGGCCGTGGTGCCGACGGCGGCGGCCGCCGCCGGGCGGACCCAGTTGCGTGGATCGCGCATGGTCGAGATCTCCCAGGCGTCCAGCTCCTCCGCGGCGGCGTCGGTCAACGTCGACAGCGTGCGCTCGAGCCGCGCGGAGAGACGCTCGGGCGGCTCGACCGGCGCCAGCGCCTGGCGCAGCAGGCCCTCGAGGTCGAAGTCGGAGCGGGCCGCCTCGGTCATGTCGCCGGCGCCTTCGTCACGATCTCCTCGAGCTGTTTGATCGCCCGGTGGATGAGCACCTTGGTCGCGCCGTCGGTCTTGCCCATCGCCCGGGCGATCTCGCGGTTGTCCATGCCGAGCGCGAAGCGCATGATCAGGGCCTCCCGGCGCTCGTCGGGTAGTCGGGCGACGCCGGCGAGGATGCGCGCGAGCTCATCGCGCCCCTCCACGATGTCCTCGGTCGTGTGCGTCGTGGCGATGGGCGCCGACTCGTCGAGCGGTGACTGCGGCCTGCGGGAGCGGTCGCGGTAGTGGTTGGCCGCGAGGTTGTGCGCGATGCGGATCAGCCAGGGACGCAGCGGCCTCCCCTCGCTCTCGCGCTTCGCGCGCTCGAAGTGCCGATAGGCCTGGAGGAAGGTCTGCTCGGTCAGGTCCTCCGCATCGTGGTGGTTGCTGACCCGGTAGTAGCAGTAGCTGTAGACGTCCTTCAGATGGGCCCGGTAGAGCTCGGAGAACTCCGCGTCGAGCTGGGCCTTGTCCACGCATAGACCCTACCGGCCGTCACGCGGCCCGAGGACGCGTGCGGTGGTTCGCGGCGATGATGACAGGGCCCTCCTGGGGGATGTGCTCGCGCCCGATCCGGCTCAGCCGGAGATAGAGATGAAAGGACGGCTGCAGAACGGCGCGGACGACCCAGTAGGCCAGGGGGTTGACCCCGCGGTCTCGGGTGCGCTCGAGGAGGGCGTCGTGATCCACGCAGACCGATACCCGTCCCCCCGGAGCCGGTTACCCGCCTGACGAAGCCGCCGGCCGGGTAGAGTCGCGACCATGCCCTTCGATCAGGCCATCACCGCCCGCGGCGCCCTGGCGGGTGCGCTCGCCGCGGGGCTCTGGGCGGCGCAGCAGCCGCTGGACAAGCGCGTCTTCCGCATCGACTACGACGACACCGAACTCCTCGGCAAGACCGTCACCAGCGGGGCTGCCTGGCCCGTCGTCGGCACGGCCATGCACCTCGCCAACGGCGCCGTCTTCGGCGCGATCTACGCGACGGTCGCGCCCCGAATCCCGCTGCCGTCGTGGGCACGCGGCCCGGCCGCCGGCATGGCCGAGCACGCCGCCACGTGGCCCCTCATGAGCCTCGTCGACAACTTCCATCCGGCCCGCAGGGACATGCCCAAGCTGGCCCTCAACCCCCGCGCCTTCGCCCAGGCCGCCTGGCGTCACCTGCTGTTCGGCACGGTGATGGGCGAGCTCGAGCGCCGTCTCAATGCCCCGCCCGACCCCGAGGTCCCCTCCTACGAGCACGTCGCGTCCACCAACGGTCACGGCCACCTCGAGGGCTCCCTCTCGGGCTACAGCAGCTGACGAGCACGCGTCGGGGCGGGCGGCCCGATTTACACTCGGCGTCGCGCCGGAGTAGCTCAGTTGGTCAGAGCAGCCGCCTTGTAAGCGGCAGGTCAGGGGTTCGAATCCCCTCTCCGGCTCCTAGGATCCGTCGCATGATCTCCGTTCGCCTGCTTGCCGCGTCTGGCGCTGCCGCTCTCCTCGTTGCCGGCTGCGGCAGCGACAGCAAGCCGGGTGCCGACTCCACCGGCACCAACTCGGCTTCCGCTCCCGCCACGACCACCACCGCGGCCGCCACCACCCCCGCGGAGCCCAAGGCGACGACGGGCCAGGCGCCCGCCGTCCCCAACGCGGCCGATCTCAAGACCAAGCCCAGGATCGCCACACCGAGGGGTGCCCCCCCGACGTCGCTCATCAAGAAGGACCTCGTCGTGGGGCACGGCCCGGCCATCCACACCGGCCAGCTCGCGAGCGTTCAGTACGTGGGGGTCTCATGGTCGAACGGGAGCGAATTCGACGCGTCATGGGACCGTGGCCAGCCCTTTCAGTTCCCGCTCGGCCAGCAGCAGGTCATCACCGGGTGGGACACCGGGGTCCCGGGCATGAAGGTCGGCGGACGACGTGAGCTCGTCATCCCCCCCGGCCAGGCCTACGGCGCGCAGAGCCCGGGCCCGGGCATCGGGCCCAACGAGACGCTCGTCTTCGTCATCGACCTCGAGCGGATCGGCTGATCTCCAGACGATCGTGACCGGCACGCCCGGTCCGAGCGGCACCCGCCGGGGCGGCCGCCCCTTCGCTCGCGGCCCCGGGAGCATCAGCCCGTGAACCCCGGCGGGCCGACGGGCGGCTGCGACGGCGCACGAGGCGGCCCGAATCGCACGCGGCGCGTCGCCGGGGGGGTGCAGTCGGTGAAAGTGACGCGTGCGGTCACGGTGTGCCTCCGGCGACCGGTGGGCACGAGGACGCCGAAGGGCGCCAGCTTCTGGGTGGCGAAGACGCGCCCGCCTCGGTAGAAGACGACCTTGCGGATCCGGCGCCCGGTGACGACGATCCGGCGTGCGAGGCCGGCGACGGCCATCGTGGTGATCGTCGCCGTGCCCTTCCGCCCGAGGGTCGTTTCACCATCCGGGCAGCCGCCGGCCGGGGTGGTGCCGCCACCCGTCGGAGTACCGGTCGTACCCGGGGCCGTGCCCGTCCCGGTGCCGGTCGTGCCACCGCTCGGCGTCGAGCCGCCCGTGACCGCCGCGCAGCGCGTGATCGTGTCGTTATCCAGCGTGACGGCGCCGTTGCGCGCCAGCAAACGGCCGTCGACCGTCGCGCCGTTGTTGACCGTGATCGACGTCAGAGCGAGAAGGTTGCCCCGGAAGACCGAGGACGTGCCGAGCGTCGCGGAGCTGCCGATCTTCCAGAAGACGTTGCACGACTGGGCGCCGTTGATGAGGTCCACGCGGCTGGCCGACGCGGTGGTCAACGCGGACCCGACCTGGAAGATGAAGACGGCGTTGGGATCGCCCTGGGCATCGAGCGTGAGCGTTCCTGTCAGTCCCAGCGACGACCCCGTGTTGTAGACCCCCGGGGTGAGCGTGGAGCCACCGATGTCTCCCGACACCGATGTGGCCGGAGTCCGTCCCGCGGCATCGTTGTAGGCCGTCGTGAGATCGGATTGCGCCTGAGCCGCCACGGCGTCGGACGCGTGGATCGTTCCGTTGACCGTCCCGGGCGGAAAGCCGGTCACCGCCGTCCCCGGGCTCACCCCGAGATCGCCGTTGACGGTCGACGGGCCGGTGTTGGTCACCGTCGTGCCCGCCAGGACCGCGAAGCTACCAGCCGTTCCCAGCCCGACGGGGGGCTGCGCCGCGAACGCGACGCCGGCGAGCGACAGCATGGCCACGAGCCCGGCCAGGGCCCAAAGCCCGCGCCTCCCGATGCGCGGTCCGGGTCGCGGCTCGAGGTGCGACAGGCGAGGCGTACGGGCGGACATAAAGGAACCTCTTGGTCGTGGGCGAAGCTTCAGGTTCTCCCCGGGGCAGAGCCCCACCAGCGCTGGTCGGCGACCGTAGCGTGGTGTCGAGCCCGTCGCACTATGTGCACGAAGCATTGCGTGATGCGGGAGTCCAGCGGGTGCCGGGCTCCGACGCACCCACACCGGCTCGATCAGACGGCGCTCCAGCGGTCGCCGGTGCGCTGCAGCTCGATCTCCTCAGCGCCGCCGGCATGGATGACACGCATCAGCGCGCGATCCTCATCGGTCCCGGGCCGGTCGACGACCTGGACGAGGTCGAGCCGCTCGGGCGCCGTGCCCGGCCGGCGCTCCGCGAATGCCGTCCGCGCGGCCGCCTCGAGCAGCGCCGGGTCCCATCCACGATCCTCGGCCCGGGCGGAGGCCAGCGCGTTGTCGGCCTCGGAGATCCTGCGGGTCAGCTCTCGGTCGCTCCTGGCCCGCACCCGCGCGTTGCCCGCCAGCCCGCCGAGGAACAGCAGAACCAGCACTCCGAGGATGACGAGGAGCACGATTTCCC
The DNA here is from genome assembly GCA_038199185.1 of Solirubrobacterales bacterium. Classification (GTDB taxonomy): domain Bacteria; phylum Actinomycetota; class Thermoleophilia; order Solirubrobacterales; family Solirubrobacteraceae; genus BP-464. Next base: position 22,751 of record JBBPZE010000047.1, on the reverse strand, counting down.
ATGCGGCCATCGTGGGAGTGTGCCGGAAGGGCCTCCCACAGGGGCCCTCCCTCCGTCGTCAGAGCGCGATGGTGCGCGACTCCAGGTGGGCGCCGACCTTGCGCTTGACCCGCTGCAGCGCGTTGTCGACCGTCTTGGCGTCGCAGTCGATGAGGCCGGCGATCTCCTCGTAGGAGCGGCCGTCGAGGTAGAGGCCGAGCACGCGCGACTCGAGGTCGCTGAGGGCCGTGGAGAGGCAACCGACCAGCGCCTGGAGCTCCTCTGTGCTGATGACCTGGTTGATGGGGTCGTGGACCGTCGGACCCGGGATGATGTCCTCGAGCGTCGGGTCCCCGTCCCCGGTGGACGACGGGGTGGCGGAGAACGACACGTACTGGTTCAGGGGCGTGTGCTTGTTTCGGGTTGCGGTCTTGACCGCGGTGATGATCTGGCGCGTGATGCACAGCTCCGCGAAGTTCCGAAACGAGGACTCGCGGTCGGTCCGGTAGTCCCGGACGGCCTTGTAGAGCCCGACCAGGCCCTCCTGGATGAGGTCGTCGGAGTCCCCGCCGGCAAGGAAGTACGACGACGCCTTGAGCCGGACGAAGCCGTGGTAGCGGCGAACGATCCGGTCATACGCGGTGGCGTCCCCCTGCTTGGCCAGCGCGATCAGGTAGCCATCCTCGACCTGAACTTGACCCTGAGACTGTGCGGAAATCCGCGCCATAGCAAATCCTCTCCCGGCCCCGGGCCGGAACGTCTTCGATTGCTTGGCGGCGGACCCCTCCCAGGGCGCCGACCTATCTATCCCTGAGCTTTCCTCAAGCTCAGGTCCACCGTTCGACGTGAGGTTTCCATATCCGTGCCCCCCGTGTCAAGAGGAGGCTTTCTCCTGCAAGATCCCGTACACGAGGGCGGCGGCCGCCGCCGACACGTTCAGGGAGCCGATCCGGCCCCGGACCGGGAGCGAGATCAGCTCGTCGCAGGCCTTGACGACGCGGGGACGAAGGCCCTTCCCCTCGGCCCCGAGCACCAGCACCACGCCACCCGCGTAGTCGACCTCGGCGTACCGCCGGCCGGCCGCGTCGGCCCCGTAGCACCACAGCCCCGCCGCCTTCGCGTCGGCCAGGAAGTCCGCGAGGTTGCGCACCCGGGCGATCCGCAGGTGCTCGACCGCCCCCGCCGAGGCCTTGCACGCCGCGCCGGTCACCTCTGCGCTGCGGCGCTGGGTGAGGATCATGCCGCTCACCCCGGCGACCTCCGCGGTGCGGGCGACCGCACCGAGGTTATGCGGATCCTGGACCTCGTCGAGCGCCACGAGAAACGGCTCGTCGCCCGCCAGCAACTCCGCCGCTCCCACGTACGGATAGCCGACGGTCTCGGCGCAGATGCCCTGATGGGCGTCCGTTCCCGCCCGTTCGGCAATGGCTTCCGGGGCGTCCTCCTCGACACCCACCCCTCCGAGCCACGGCTCCCGCGCCGCGCTGGACGTCGCCCACACCCGCCGCACCGGCCGGCGGCGGGCCGCCAGCAGCTCGCGGACGGGCTGGCGGCCGTAGACGATCACCCGCCCGCCGGGACGAGCTCGAACCCGGCCGGCACGTCGCGCACCACCCAGCCCGCCGCCGCTATCTCGTCACGCAGGCGGTCGGACTCCGAGAAATTCCTGACCGCCCGGGAGCGCTGGCGGGCGCGGGCAAGCTCGATCACCCAGTCGGGCGCCTTCGCCGCGGCGTCGAGGAGGTTCTCCAGGCCGAGAGCGGCGAGCATCTCGTGCAGGTCGCCGTTCCCGTCCCCCTCGGCGGCCTCGCGCCGCCATTCGGCGAGGGCCTCCAGCGCCCGGGGGGTGTTGAAGTCCTCGGCCAGGGCCGTGAAGAAACGCTCGGTCATGGACGCAAGCCGCCGGGGGGACGGGCCCGCGACCAGCCGCCGGGCGAGCTCTCGCACGCGGCGGACCGTGTCCTGCGCGCTCTGGAGGGCCTCGTCGGTGTAGGCCAGCGGCTGGCGGTAGTGGCCCGTCGAGAAGAACCAGAGCAGCGTGTCGCGACCCCACGTTTCGAGCGCCTCGTGCAGCAGGGCGACGTTGCCGACGCTCTTGGCCATCTTCTCGGAGCCCGTCTGGAGCATGCCGTTGTGCATCCAGATCTGCGCCAGCTCCGCGTCGCGCGCCATCCGCGTCTGCGTCGCCTCGTTCTCGTGGTGGGGGAAGACGAGGTCGTTGCCGCCGCCGTGGACCTCGAACCCGACGCCCAGCAGCTCCTCGGCCATCACGGAGCACTCGATGTGCCACCCCGGCCGGCCCCGGCCCCAGGGCGCGTCCCACGCGGTGTCCTCGCCCTCCTTGCCCGCTTTCCACAGGGCGAAGTCGAGCGGATCCTCCTTCAGGTGGGCGGGATCGTTCTCCTCGCCCTGGTCCATGTGGTCCACCGTGCGTCCCGACAGCGAGCCGTACCGCGGGTCCGAGCGCACCCGGAAGTACACGTCTCCCCCGACGGCATAGGCGTGGCCGCGGTCGACCAGGGCCTGGATGTGGGCGACGATCGCGCCGATCGTCTCGGAGGCCAGCGGCTCGTGGTCGGGCCGGCCGAGTCCCAGCTCCTCGGTGTCGCGGAAGTAGGCGCGTGTCATCTCGCGAGCAAGGCCCTCGCTGGGGATGCCCTGCGCGCGGGCCGCGTCGTAGATCTTGTCGTTGACGTCGGTGACGTTGATCACCAGCGTCGCGGACAGGCCCTCGTGCTCGAAGAAGCGCCTGAGCAGGGAGAACACGACGAACGGCCGCGCGTTGCCGACGTGGATGCGGTTGTAGACGGTCGGGCCGCACGCGTAGATCCCGACCTGCCCGGCCACCCGGGGAGACAGCGTGCGCAGCTCGGAGGTCAGCGTGTCGTGCAGGCGGATCGTGCGCATCGGGGTCGCAGGCTATCCCGCAAACACGCCCGAAGCGGCCTGTCGGCATCGGGCCCGGGGTGTACGCTCCGCGCCCTTGGCCGGGTCACCTCCCCACGCCGGTCGTCTCGCGCTCGTCGAGCAGGCGTTTCGCACGCTGCCCGAGCGCTACCTCGGCGCAGAGCCCGGCTTCGACGCGACCTACCACGTGCGCCTCGGGGACGTGGGACACACCTGGGAGGTGCGCTGCACAGAGGCGAACGCGCGCGTGCGCCGGGGCGTCTCGGCCCGGCACCCCGATGTCGTCATCGGCACCGACGCCAACACCTGGCTGGACCTGCGCCGGGGCGAGCTGTCGGGCATCGAGGCCTTCTCACAGCGCCTGCTCTACGCCCGCGGTGACATCGACCTCGCGGTCGGCTTCGAGGGCATGTGGCGACTCCCCTCGGGGCGCCCGCCGCTTCTGCGGATGCACAACGTCCAGCTCCCCGGGCGCCGGGTGTCCACGCTGACGATGGGCGCCGGCCCCGACGTCATGCTGCTGCACGGCCTCGGTGGCGCGAAGAGCTCGTTCTTCGACACCGCGGCCACGCTGAGCCGGGACGGCTACCGCGTCCACGTCATCGACTTCCCGGGCTTCGGGGGGTCCAGCAAGCCCGCCACCGCGCCCTACTCCGCCCGTTGGTTCGCCGACACCGTCATCGGCACGATGGATCAGCTCGGCATCGACCGCGCGCACCTGATCGGCAACTCCATGGGCGGGCGCGTGGCGCTCGAAGTCGGCCTTCGCTCGCCCGACCGCGTGCGCGGGCTCGCGCTGCTGTGCCCCGCGGTCGCGTTCATCAGGCGTGGCTATGACTCGATCGTCCGGTTGGCACGCCCCGAGTTCGGGCTGCTGCCCCATCGCTTCAGTCGCGGGATGGTCGAGAGCCAGTTCTGGTCGATGTTCTGCGATCCCGATTCCGTCGACCCGGCCGTCGCCGATGTCGCGGTCGACGAGTTCCAGCGCATCTACGCCTCCGCGGGAGCCCGGTTCGCCTTCCTGTCCGCCGCCCGCAACATCTATCTCGACAAGCCCTACGGAAAGGGCGGCTTCTACCCCCGCCTGAGCGAACTCGAGTCGCCCTGCCTGTTCGTGTGGGGCAGCCACGACCCGCTGATCCCGGCCGCGTTCGAGCGCCACGTGGAACGCTGGCTGCCATCGGCCGAGCAGATCGTGCTCGCCGACTGCGGCCACGTCCCCCAGGTCGAGCGCCCGGAGCAGACCAACGAGCTGCTCTCGGGCTTCCTGGCGCGAGTGGACGCGAAGCGCAGCCGGTCCGGACGCCCGCGCGCCGCACGCAGAGCGGCGTAAGATCCGGCGCCATGCCCGAGGCGCCCACGGCTTCCCACGACCACGCCCGCAACGGCCACCGCTCGGATGGCGTCAACACCATGGGGGGGTTAAACGGCACCGCGCCGCCGGCGGATGTGCAGCCGGGCCCGGACGCGTCGGGGCTGACGGGCCTGGCGGCCGGTGCGCTGCGGGCGCTGGCGGGTGCGGTGGCCCGCCGCATTCCGGTGGCCGATCTCGATGAGCGAGACCCCGACTACATCCGCGAGCGGCTACCCGGCCTGTGGCTGCTGTCGAGCCTCTACTTCAGGGGAGAGGTCCGCGGCCTCGGCAACATCCCGGAGGAGGGGCCCGTCCTCCTGGTCGGCAACCACTCGGGCGGCAACCTCACCCCCGATTCCCACGTCTTCACGCTCGCCTTCTGCGCCTACTTCGGCGTCGAGCGGCGGTTCCACCAGCTGGCCCACAACCTGGTCCTGTCGATGCCTGGCCTCGGCACCCTGCGCAAGTTCGGCACGGTGGCCGCCTCGCCGGCCAACATGCGCAAGGCACTGGACTCCGGCGCGGTACTGCTGGTCTACCCGGGCGGCGACTACGAGGTGCACCGGCCCTCGTGGGAGCGCAACCGGGTGGACTTCAACGGGCGCAAGGGGTTCATCCGCCAAGCGCTCGAGCACGACGTCCCGATCATCCCCGTCGTCTCTATCGGCGGCCAGGAGACGGCGCTGTTCCTGTCACGCGGCGAGCGCCTCGCGCGGCTGCTGGCGCTCGACAGGATATTCCGGCTGAAGGTCCTGCCGATCTCGATCGCACTGCCCTGGGGCCTGAACGTCGGCGACATGCTCGGCCACATCCCGCTGCCGGCCAAGATCACCATCGAGGTCCTGCCGCCGATCCACCTGCGCGAGGAGTTCGGGGCCGACGGGAGCGAGATCGACATCGACGAGGTCTATGACCACGTCATCCGCCTGATGCAGGAGACCCTCGACGCGCTGGCCGCCGAGCGGCGTTTTCCGGTGCTCGGATGAGGGTCGCGGCCCAGATCGACATCTCCGCCTCGCCCGAGCAGGTCTGGGAGTTCATCGACGACCCCGAGCGCTACCTGCACTTCATGCAGGGCATGACCCGCTGGGAGACCGCTGGAGAGCAGGCGAACGGGCTCGGAGCGCGCTACCGGATGCTCATGCGGGTCGGCTCGGCCGAGGTCGGCGGGGTCGTCGAGGTCACCGAGTACGACGAGCCGCGGGATATGGCCTGGAACAGTGTCACCGGCATCGATCAGCGGGGACGCTGGCGGGTACGAGACCGCACCGGTACGCGCCTGCAGCCTCGCAGCCACGTCGAGTTGCGCCTCTCCTACGGCATCGCCGGTGCGGGCCTGCTCGGCTGGGCCTCCGAGCGGCTTGCTGCGCCCACCGTCCGCAACAACCTGCGGCGATCGCTGCAACAGCTCAAGCGAACCGTGGAGCACGAGCAGCTCCGCCGCTCGGCCGCCGAGCGCCGCAGCACCCGCGCCTCCGCATAGCCTTCGTCGGGAGGCCATGCACGCCGAGGGCTCGCTCGACATCCTGCTCGTGGACGACGACGCGCCGCTGCGCGCGATGCTCACGCGCTCCTTCACCCGCGAGGGACACGTCATCACGGCGGTGGCGGGCGGCGGCGAGGCGCTCGACCGCGCTGAGGGCTCCTCGTTCGACATCGTGCTGCTCGACGTGGCGCTCGGGCCCGGTCCCTCCGGCCACGATGTCTGCCGGACGCTGCGCTCCCGGCGCAACATGGTGCCGATCATCATGCTGACCGCGCTGGACAGCGAGGCCGATATCGTCCTCGGCCTCGAGGCGGGCGCCGATGACTATCTCACCAAGCCGTTCGGCCTGGCCGAGCTGCGCAGCCGGATCCGCGCGGTGATGCGCCGCGCGGGAGCGCGGACCGGCGGCGCCGATGTGGTGACCATCGGCCCGGTCTCGCTGGATCGCCGCAGCCGGGTCGCGACGCTGGACGGCCGGCCCGTCAAGCTGACGTTCTCGGAATTGGAGCTGCTCTCGTGCCTGATGTCGCGGCCCGGCCGACTGTTCAACCGCCAGGAGCTGCTGCGGACGATCTGGGGCGATAGCGCCTATCGCGATCCGCGCGCCATCGACGTCCACATCCGTCACCTGCGCGAGAAGCTCGAGCCGTCGCCCGAGCAGCCGCAGCTCATCATCACCGTCCGCGGCGCGGGTTACCGCTTCCGGGAGCCATGAGGCGTCTGCTCGGCCTGCGTCCGCGGCTGCTCGCCGCGTTGCTGGCCACGAGCCTGGTCACCCTGGGCGCAGCCTCACTCGCGCTGCTGCCCCCTCTGCGGGACCGATTGCGCGACCAGAGCGTGCGTGAGACGCGCGCGGCGGCGGTGCTGCAGATTGCGGCGTTCGAGCGTGTGCTGCATCGCCGTGACTCTCTGCGCCGCAGAGACTGCGCGGGGATATCGAGACTGGTCTTCGCCCTCGGCCAGCAGACGGCGGCCAGGGTGTCGGTGGTCGACGGCGTCCCGCTACCGATTCCGGGCTGCGGTCTCGAGAACCCCCAGGCCGGCAGCGACCTTCTCGTGCAGTCCGCGCTGAGCGACGGCATCCCCGACGTTCCGCGCGCGGCGGTGCGCGGCGACACCCTCGAGCTCGTCGTGCCTCTGGGTCGCGGGGTCGAGCCCACGGAGGCGCTGATCGTCAACAAGCCGCTGACGGACGTCTCGGGAGCGGTCGGAGAGGTCACCCGGGCGTTCGAGAAGGCGGCGATCATCGGTCTGGCCGCGGCGCTGCTGCTGGGGCTGGGCCTGGCGACCACGCTCCTCAGACGCCTGGAACGTCTCCGGCGCGTTGCGCTGCGCGTCACGAGCGAGGGCCCGGGAGCTCCGAGGCCTGACGACGATGGGCGCGACGAGATCGGTGATCTGGCGCGCTCGTTCGCCGCCATGCAGGGCTCGCTGCTGCGCCAGGAGGAGGCGCGGCGCGCGTTCGTGGCCACGGCGTCCCACGAGCTGCGAACGCCGCTGACGTCGCTGTCGGGCATGCTCGAGCTCCTCGACGAGGATCTCGCAGAAGGCCGGCTCGACACCGCCGACGCCCAGGACCAGATCGCCGCCGCGCGCGGCGAGCTTCGCCGCCTCGGCAACCTCGCGACGGAGCTGCTCGACCTCTCGCGGCTCGACGCCGGGATCCCCATGCGCAGCGAGCCGGTCGAGCTCGGCGAACTGTCGCGGGCGGTGGGATCGGAGTTCGAGCTACGAGCTCGCGAGCTCGGCGTCGTGATCGACGTCGTGCCGCCGATCGGCCCGTGCTGGGCACGAGGCGACCCGGGCGCGATCGCGCGCGTCCTGCGCATTCTGCTCGACAACGCGCTGCGCTTCTCTCCGCACGGAGAGCCGATCCTGGTCATGACCCACTACAGCGGCGAGCGCGCCGTGCTCGAGGTCGCCGACCGCGGCCCGGGGGTGCCCAGCGAGGAGCGCCGGCTGATCTTCGAGCGGTTCCAGCGCGGAAGCCGGACCGGCGGGGAGGGCGGATTCGGCCTCGGGCTGGCGATCGGGCGGGAGCTGGCCACGCGCCTCGGAGGGACGCTGGAGCTCACGGACGCCGGCACGACCGCCCCCGGTGCCCGGTTCGCGTGCGCGCTCCCGATCGAGCTGCCCGCCGGCGGCGAGGACCCCGTGACCGAGGCACGCGAGCGCTCCGCGTCGTCGTGAGCGGGCTCCACGAGCCGGCCTCCTCGCCTCCTTCGCGCGTCGAGTGGACACTTGACGGTCCCGGAGCCCGTCAACTGTCCACTCGACGGGTTGCGAGCGGCGGGAGCGGCGGCGTGACCGGCGCGGGCGAGCGGCGGGAGCGGCGGCGCGATCGGCGCGGGCGAGCGGCGGGAGCGGCGGGAGCGGCGGGCGAGCGGCGTGAGCGGCGTGACCGCCGGCGCGCCCGGATCGTTCACGCGGTCCGCGCGCGCAGGGCCGAGCGCGCGGTCCGCGGCCCGCCGTAGCGAACGAGCAGAGCCACCAGGCCGACGACCGTGATGGGTGCGAAGAGCACGAACCGGACGAGCACGACGTAGGTCAGCGCGATGCCGGCCGCGCCCGCGCCGGTCAGGCGCACGCCGAGCAGGACCGCGGCGTCGAAGGTGCCGATGTAGCCCGGCGCGGCCGGGACCATCGCGGCGACGTTCGCCAGCGCCATGACGTAGAGACCGTCGCTGAGGCTGAGGTCCAGGCCGGCGACGCCGCCCAGCACCGCGTAGACGCCGCCTTCGAAGAGCCAGAGCACGACCGACAGCGCGAGCAGGCCCGCGCCGCGAGCGCTCAGCAGCCCGCGGCTCGGCACCAGTACCGACGCCAGGCCGCCGCGCAGCCGTGGCGCCACCAGGAGCGCCAGCCCGAGAAGCAGGGCGATCGCCCCGGCCAGCAGCAGCAGCGTGCCGGTCGACAGGCCCAGGGGCAGGCCGCCGGCGAGCACCAGGACACCGAGCACGAGACCGAGCGCGAGCACGTCGAGCAGGCGCTCGGCGACCAGCGTGCCGAAGGCGTCGCGGCGCGCGAGGCCGGTGGCATTGGCCGAAAGGATCGCCTTGAGGAGATCGCCGGCGCGTGCGGGCAGGGCGTTGTTTCCCATGTAGCCGACCGTGGTCACTGCGTAGGCGTCGCCGCGGGTCCCCCGCGCGCCCAGCAGGCGGTACCAGCGCTCGCCGCGCAGCAGCGTAGCGACGGCGTAGAGGCCAATCGCGGCCGCCAGCGGCCCGGCGACCATGCTGAAGGACGGCAGCCGCGGAAGGTCCTGACGCGAGAAGAACCAGACGACGCCCGCCAGCGCGAGCACGCTGACGAGGGCGTGGAGCGCCAGGAGACGGCCCCGCGCCGACGACCCGGCTCGCGAAGTCCGAGGGGCCGCGGCAGCGGCCTCCATCGCTACGCGGCTTCGCCGGCGAGCGGCTCGCGCATGGCCGGCGGCTCCGGGACCGTGCGGTAGGGCTGCTCGCTGTCGGCGTCGGACTGCTCCTCGTGGTAGGCCGACTCGACGTTGACCGCCCAGATGTCGTGCTCGGTCCCGCGCAGCAGGTTGTCGACCGCGCGCATCGCCGAGAGCATGGAGTGGTCGGAGTTGTTGTACCGGTGCAGGCCGTTGCGGCCGACCTGGATGAAACCGCCCAGCGGATCGAGCCAGGTGCGGATCGACTCGACGCGCTCGGCGTACTCCGAGTCGTACATCGGATAGGCCAGCGGCACCCGCACTACATATCCGCGGCGCACCTGCTCGGGCCGGGCGAGGCCCAGCTGCGCCAGCTCCGACTTCGCGAGCTCGATCAGGTCGTCGTCGGCCATGTTCCACAGCTCGTCGCCCTTGAAGGCGAAGTACTCGAGGCCGACGCACGAGGTGTCGGGGTCGGGCACCATCCACGGGCTCCAGGAACGGTAGTTCTGGATGCGCCCCACGGTGACGTCAGGCTCGTGGATGTAGATCCAGTTGTCGGGAAACAGGTCCTCGCCGTCGAGCACGAGGGCGACCGTCAGGAAGTCCCGGTAGCGCAGGCCGCGGGCCGCGTCGAGGACCTCCGGCGGCGGGGGCGGGGACGCCAGGCCGGCCGTCGCGCGCAACGGCAGCGAGCTGATGGTCGCGACGGGCTCGATCACCTCGTCGGGGGTGTGGATGCGAACCACCCGGCCGGACTCGACCTCGATGCGGGTGGCGGCGGTGTTCAGGCGCACCTCGCCGCCGCGCTCCTCGATCCGGTCGGTCATCGTCTCCCACATCTGCCCCGGGCCGTAGCGCGGGTAGTTGAAGGAGTCGATCAGCGTCTTGATCTTGTTGTTCTTGTTGCCGAAGAAGGCGGCCTTGGCGGCGCTGAAGAACGACAGGCCCTTGATGCGCTGCGCCGCCCACTCCGCGCGGATCTCGGTGCACGGCACGCCCCACACCTTCTCGGTGTAGGACTCGAAGAAGTGCTCGTAGAGCCGCTTGCCGAAGCGGTTGGAGACCCACTGCTCGAAGTTCTCCTCGGGCCCCTTGGGCTTGACCGTCGCCCACAGGTAGCTCAGGCCGCAGCGGATGACCTCGATCGGCCCCAGCTTCCTGATGACGTCCATGCCCTTGAGCGGATAGTCGAGGTAGCGACCGCGCCAGAAGATCCGCGACATCCGCGGGCGTTGGAGGAACTCGTCGCCCATGATCTCGTGCCAGAGGTCGTCGACCTCCTGGTTCTTGGTGAAGAACCGATGCCCGCCCAGATCGAACCGGTAGCCGTCGGGATCGACGACCGTCTTCGCCAGGCCACCGACCTGGTCGTCGGCCTCCAGGACGATCACCCGCTTGCCGGCCTTGGCCAGCAGGTAGCCGGCGGTCAGGCCCGCGGGACCGCCTCCGATGACGACGTACGGCTGCTCGGCGGCCCGATCGAAGCGCCGAGCGGGAGCGTCCCCGTCGTCGGTGGCCCTGAGCACGGGAAATTCAGCAGTGGCTGCCATGCCCACAGGGTGCCCCACGATCCCGCCGCCCGGCCGCCCTCGCTAACGGTTCCTAACAGTTCCTAACGCGCGCGGGCTGCGGGGGGTCTGAGGCTGTAGAGCACGACACGCACGCCGCGGGGCAGCCCGCGATCGCCGAGATGCGGGATCGCCGAATCGCGCGACAGGCGCGAGTCCGAGTCGAGCGCCTGCTCCCACTGCTTCGAGCGTCTCCTGACCAGCCTGGTCCACGGCGCGTTCCAGCTCGCGGTCCTGATGATCGGCACGACGAGCAGGAGCTGCTGTCCCGGCCGGAGGGCTCGCACGAACCGATCGGCCGTGGGCCGCACCCTGGCCCGCCGGTAGCGCTCCAGCGCGTTGCGCCAGTCCATGACCCGGGTGTCCGGCACCCAGCCCATGCCGCTGGCCCACCGGAGCCCCGCCGGGAAGTAGAAGTGCTCGACCGGGACCTGCTCGGGATGCGTCGAGACGACGATGTCCCCCGGAGCCACGCGACCCTTGAGCAGGGAGGCCACGTGATGGACGTCGCTCTTGTTGTTGACCTTGGCCGTCGGCGGGTGCAGCCAGAGCACGGCGAGCAGCGCGAGGGTCACGAGGCCCAGGTTCCCCGCCTGCGCCAGGACTGCACCCACCACCAGGATGAGCGGCCCGATCAGGACGGCGAAGTAGCGCAACGTCCACCCGGGCGAGACCTGCGAGGAGACGAAGGCCAGGACTAACGCGACGAGGACCATGAACCCGATCGTCCTCACGATCATGGCCTCCTGCGAGCGCGGGTCACCGGGGCCGCGGCCCATCGCCCGGTAGGCCGCCAGCCCGGTACCGCCGGCCAACAGGATCGCCACCGCCGGACCGAGCCCGCCGGCAGCATCCGAGAGCGCGGTGGGCAGGTCGCGGAGCGCGGGCGAGGTCGACCACGGGGCGCCGGTGTGGGAAGCCTGATAGATCAGGGTGGGCAGCCACGGCAGGTACAGCACCGCGATCCCGCCGTAGCCGATCAGCGCGTGGCGCGGCGCGACCGTTCGCGCGCGAAGCAGGGGAACGAGAGCGATCGCGCTGCCGGCCATCAGGAACAGGCCCCAGTTGTGGGTGTAGAGCAGCGCCGCACCCGACACCACGAACACGCCCAACCAACGTGGCCGGCCCATCACGAAGACCATCGCGTGGCTCGCCGCCACGGTCATCGACAACAGGACCACCAGCGAGTACATCCTCGTCTCCTGCGCGTAAAAGCTCAGGAAGGGGATCAGCGCGGCGATGATCGCCGTGAACCACGCGGCACGATCGGAGAACAGGCTGCGGGCGGCGGCGAACCCCACCGGAACCGTCAGCAACGCGAAACCGAGGGAGAGGGCGTGCGTGCGGGCCTCCCCGTCGCCGAAGAGCCGCGTCCAGATCCCGAGCAGAAGGTAGTACAGCGGTGGAGCACCGTCCTGGCGCAACAGGCCGGGGATGTCGGCCAGCGGATGCTCGGCGATGCCCACCGACAGGCCCTCGTCGATCCAGTAGCGAGCGTGGATCGCCGTGTAGCGCAGCGCGAAGGAGAGCACGAGCAGACCGAGGAGGCCGATCGCGATCCGCTGCCGGGCGCCGACCACACGGCGGACACGCTCGAGCGGCGCGGCGAGCGCGCTCATGCCCGGGCTCCGCAGGTCGTGACGATCCGCCAATCGGAGGTGTGGGCCAGCGTCCGGACCGGCGCGCCTCCGAGGGGGCTCAGGGTCGGCAGCGCGGGGGAACGGGCGGTGGTGTGCACGCGCAGAGCCGTGCCGGGGTACTCGGCGACGAGCCTGACCTCCCCGAGGTGAAGTCCGAGTTCCCATGCCACGGCGGGCACGAGATACGCGCCCGTCGCCACCGGCCCGCACGCGAGGACCCTGCGGGCGCCCCCGGCGCGGTCGACGACCTCCCCGAGCTGATCGATCATCGCGGCCTGGTAGCGGGTCGCGCGGAGCTCACGGCGAGCGGGGCCGATCCACGGAGCGACGAACGCGGCGGCCAGGCCGAGCGCGGCCACCGGCCCCACGGTGCCGGGCGCCCCGAGGCGCCGCGCCACCGCACGCCCGCCCAACGCCAGCCCGGCGGCCGCCACCGGGATGGCCAGCGCCGCGGGGACGATCAGGTACCGGGTGTTGCCCGAGTACCCGCCCGCCGACATCACGGCGACGAGCAGGGTCCACGCCGCGATCAGCCCGGCAAGGGCCAGCAGACGGCGGTCTCTACGCCACAGCGCCACCGCCAGCGCGGCCACGAACGACCAGCGGACCGGGCCACCGAGCATGCTCCACCCCTCGCGCAACACGTCGGCCACGGGGTTGGCGGCATCGGCGGGGGTGCCGCCGACCGGCTGCTGGGCGCGGTGCGCGGCCCGCAGCCAGTCGCCTGAGCCGAGCTGCTCGGGCACGAGCCAGAGGATGGGAAGAGAGATCAGGCCTGCGGCGACCGCGGGGAGAGTCCCGCGGCGGCGCCACACCAGCAGTGCCCCGTAGATGCCGATGAACGGCCAGGCCTCCGGCCGCAGGAGCCCCAGCCCGACCGACAGGCCGAAGCCCTGCAGCCAGCGGCCGGCGAGAGCGCGCTCGACCGCGGCCAGCGCGAAGGCGACCTGAAGCCCCTCGGAGTTGGCCAGGGCGGCGTTGCGCACGTGCCACGGGGCCACGAGAAGCGCCACGGCGGCGACCAGGCCGGCAGCGGGCCCGGCCAGCCGGCTGCCGAGGCGAAAGGCGCACAGCGTTGCCGCCAGCGCGCCGGCGCGGGCGACGATGATCCACAGGCTCGGCGCGGCGCCGCCGAACAGCGCGAAGACGCTGGTCAGGAGCACCGGAAGCGGCTTCCACGAGGGACCGAGGCTCGTCGACAGATCCAGGTGGATCACCTCGCGGCCCCAGATGATCCACGACCAAGGGTCATAGGTGGGCTGCGAGCGGACGACGAGCAGCGTCAGCGCCGAGAGGGCGAGACACGCGAACAGCCCCCATACGACGCCTCGCGTGGCCGAGCGCCCACCGAGCGCGACGGACGGCATGGACGCGCGGGCGCGCAGCGTGGTGGCCGAGCCAGACACGGGCAGGAGGGTAGGCCGCCACCGAGCACGGGAGCCCACGGCGAGCTAGACGGAGCGGACGGTGACCGTGGCGAGGGCGGCGAGACCCTCCCCGCGGCCGACGAAGCCGATGCCCTCGCCGGTCGTCGCCTTGACGTTGACCGGGGCGCCGAGCGCCCCGGCCAGCGCGGCGGCCATGGCCTCGCGGTAGGGCCCGAGCCGGGGCCGCTCGAGCACGACGGTCGTGTCGGCGTAGGTCGGTGCGAAGCCGGCCCGCGCCGCACGGCGCACCGCCTCGCGCAGCAGCTCCAGGGAGTCGGCTCCCCGGAACCGCGGGTCGGTGTCGGGGAAGTGCATCCCGATGTCGCCCAGGCCGGCTGCGCCGAGCAGCGCGTCGACCAGCGCGTGGGTCAGCACGTCGGCGTCGGAGTGGCCCGCGGGACCGGTCTCGTGCTCGATCCTCACCCCGCCGAGCACGAAGGGCCGGCCCGGCTCGAGGCGATGGGAGTCCCAGCCGATGCCGCTGCGGACGCCGCTCACCCGATCGGCTCCATCCGCCGTCGGCGACCTTCGAAGACGGCGATCTCGGTGACGCCGTGGTCGGCGAGGAACCGGAGCGCCTCGTCGTAGCCGTAGCCGAGCTGCTCGGGGGTGTGGGCGTCCGAGGACAGGGCGATCGGGTTGCCGGCGTCGACGAGCATCTCCAGCAGCGCCGAGGACGGGTAGATCTCGCCCACGGGCTTGCGCAGCCCCGCGGTCGAGACCTCGACCGCGACGCCGCTGTCGGCGATCTGGCCCATCGCCATGTCGTAGTAGAAGCGCAGATCCCTCTCGGGCCGGGGACGCTCCGTGCCCCAGTGCTTGACGAGGTCGGGATGGGCCAGGACGTCGAACATCCCGCTGGCCGCCGCCTCCCCCAGCCACGTGAAGTAGGTGCGCCACACATCGTCGGGAGAGCGGCCGCTGTTCCAGACGTCATAGCCGTCGTGGTCCAGCGCTCCGTCGGCGAGGAAGTGAATCGAGCCGATCACGTAGTCCCAGTCGCGCTCCTCGAGCAGCGAGCGCATCCGCTCCTCGCGCCCGGGGACGAAGTCGGCCTCGATGCCGAGCCGCAGATCGGTCTCGTCGCGCACGAAGGTGCAGTAGGCGTCGAGGTCGTCCGTCGCGTACTCCTGCCAGAGCGGGTGCTGCCAGACATCGAGCGCCGCGGTGAACCGGTAGACGTGCTCGGCCACCCCCAGCTCCTCGATACCCCGTTGCGCGGCGACCTCCCGGTAGCGCTCGGCATTGGGCGCCGAGAAGGCCTCGGCCGCCGAGCGCGCGGCGTCGTCAGGGCGAAGATGGACGTGGTAGTCGGTCAGCACGCGGCCGGAACGCTAGCCGCACGAGCCCGCTCGGCGGCCTTCCGCCGCTCGCCAGCCACGAGCCGGCGAGGATCAGCAGGAGCCCCGCCACCGATGCCGCGCCGAGGCTCTCGCCGAGGAAGGCCACGCCGAGCCCCACCGCGATCACCGGGTTTACGTAGGTGATGAGGGAGGCACGGCTCGGGCCCGCTTCGGCGACGAGGAAGAACATCGTCGCCAGCGCGATCGCGGTGCACGCCACGCCGAGCACCCCGAGCGAGACGATGACCTTCGCCTCGGGCACGTGGCTCGGGGCGGACAGGATCCCCGCCGGCGCGAGCAGCAGCGCGGCGATGCCCAGTGACGCAGCCACCGTCCCCAGCGGATGCAGGTCCGACATCCTGGTCCGGATGAGCATCGGGCCGCCGGCATAGCCGATCGTCGCGATGACCATGCAGGCCGCGCCGATGAGCTCCCGGGGCTGGGCGGCGACATCGATGCCCACCAGGGCGATGACGCCGACCAGCCCGACGAACAGCCCCACGAGCCGTGCGCCCGTGACCCGCTCGCTCGGATCGAAGCGGATGGTCATGGCCGCGATGGTCAGCGGAACGGCCGCGATGAGGATGGCGGCCAGGGAGCTCGAGATGAACTGCTCGCCCACCGGGATCAGCGTGAACGGGATGCAGATCTCGATCACCGCGAAGGCGAGCACGACCCTCCATCGCTCGCGCACCCCGCGAAAGCCGCCGACCTTCCAGGCCACTGGCAGCAGCACCGCCGCACCCAGCGCGATGCGAGCCCAGGCGACGAACCCCGGCGAGTTGTCCTCCACCGCGACCTTGATCAGGAAGTACGGGATGCCCCACAGGACCGAGCACGTGGCAAAGGCGATCCAGGCGCGGCGCGACACGGCTAGCATGCTCGCAGCGCGAGGTGCCGTTCGCCACCAAACCTGCTTCACGGCGCCAGTAGCTGCGCTGATGGGAGAAGCCGCTCGCGCAGCAGAACCTCGGCGAGCCGGAGGTCCAGCCGGGTCGTGACCTTGAGGTTCTCGCGCGGCGCCGCGACGATGCGGACGCTGCCCCCGAGCGCCTCGACGAGCGAAGCGTCGTCGGTGGCCGCGGCCAGCACATCGTCCGGCTGGGCGAGCGCGCGCTCGAGCGCCCCGCGGCGGAATGCCTGGGGTGTCTGGACCGCCCATAGCCCCGCGCGGTCGATGGTCCGCACGACTTTCCCGTGGCGGGCCTCCTTGACCGTGTCGGTGACCGGGGATGCGGCGATTGCCGCATCCGCGTCGGCAAGGGCGGCCAGGACGTCCTCGACGAGCGACGGCTCGACGAGCGGCCGTGCCGCGTCGTGCACGACGACCGGCTCACCCTCCAGGGCGCGCAGGGCGTTGCGAACCGAGAGCGAGCGATGCGCGCCTCCCGCCGCGCCGATCGTACCGGCCGGCGGCGTCATGCCGGGCGGCAGGGCGACCACCACCTGCTCGATCGAAGGGGCACGGGACAGCGCGTCGATCGACCATTCCAGCATGGCCCGGCCCGCCAGGGGGGCGAACGCCTTGGGGCCATCGAGCCCGAGACGTTCGCCCCGCCCGGCGGCGACGATCAGCGCAATGGCTACGAGGCAGCCCCGACCTTGTCGCTCGCCGACTCGGTCAGCAGGTTGTGGAGGTACTCCTCGGCCGCCTCCTCGTCCTTGTCGAGGGCGTACATCAGCTCGGAGGCGAGGATCTTCTTCGCGCGGGTGAACATCTGCTTCTCGCCCGTCGACAGACCCTTGTCGAACTCGCGGATCGCAAGGTTGCGGACGACCTCGGCGAGCTCGTAGATATCGCCGGTCTTGATCTTGTCGCGGTTGTGCTTGAACCGGCGGTTCCAGTTCTTGGGCATCTCGGAGAGGTCGTCCTGCAGAACGGCCATGACCTTCTCGATGGCCTCCTCGTCGCAGATGCGTCGCAGGCCCGCTTTCCCGGCGTTGCAACAGGGGACCATGACGGTCATGTTGTTGTGCAGGATCTTGATGGTGAGGTACTGACGCTCCTCACCGAACATGGTGCGCAGTTCCTTCTTGAGAACCTTGCCGGCCCCGTGGTGCGGATAGACGACGGAGTCGCCGACCTCGAACTCGATGTTCTCGGGCTCGGGGATGTCGAGGTCCTCCAGCAGCTGCTCTTCGGTCGTGTGCGGAATGGGTGTTCCCTCCTTGTAGGCGGCCGTCTGCCGGCCTGGTCTGACTACGTCTGCAGGTAGCGGTCGACGAGGTTGATCTCCTGCAGCCTGCGCAGGCCCTCGCGGATCTCCTTGGCCCTGATCTCGCCCACGCCCTCGACGACCTCCAGTTCGGTGTCGGTCGCGGCGAGCATCTCGTCGAGTCCTCCGAACGCCCGCACGATGTGCGAGACGACGATCTTCGGAAGCCGTGGGATCCGGCCGAGGATCCGGAAGCCGCGCGGCGAGACGGGGTAGTCCAAGGTGTTGAGCTTGCGGTCATAGCCGAGCAGCTCCGCGAGGCGCCCGAAGTCCAGGAGGTCCTGGTGGGGCAGCCGGCTGATCCGCTCGAGCGCGGCGGCGAAGTCCTCGTCGGAGTCCTCGGAAAGGTAGTCGTGCACGAGGGCGGCCTTGTCGGCCGCGGAACCGACCATGGTCTCCTCGAGCTGCATCTCGATGAGCCGCCCCTCCGTGCCCAGCTCGACGATGTAGCGCTCGATCTCGACCGCCATGCGCACGACGAGCTCCGAGCGCTGGAGCACGGTGAGGACATCGTGCAGCGTCGCGCCCCCCTCGAACTCCAGAGCGGTGAGACGGGTGGAGACCTGGTCCAGGCGCGCGCGGTACTTGTCGAGGGTGGCCAGAGCCTGGTTGGCCTTGGCGAGCACCACGGGAATGTCCTCGAGGATGTACTTCGCGCCGTCCACGTAGAGCGACACGACCTCGCGCCGCTGGCTGATGGCTATGAGCAGCGCCTCGGTCTGCTTGGAGACGCGTTCGGCGGTGCGATGCCTCGTGCCGGTCTCGAGCGAGAGGATGGTGGGATCGGGCGTCAGCTGGACGTTGGCCCACGCGATCTTCGTGGCGTTGGCGTTCAGGGCGATCGCGCCGTCCATCTTCGCCACCTGGTAGAGGAACGCGGGGGTGTAGTCGATGTCGAGCTTGATGCCACCCGAGAAGAGGAACGCGAGCTCCTCCGGGTCGCCGATGACGATCATCCCGCCCGTGCGGGCGTGGAGGATGTTGTCGAGCCCCTCACGCAGCGCGGTGCCGGGCGCGACCATCTCGAGTGCCTTGACGAGCCGGGGCTCCTGACGTTCGAGGTCATGGACCTCATCCCCGGTTCTGACCACCATTCCGAGCCGATTCTAGCAGGGATTTAGCTCATTTTTAGGGCCCCTGAGACCGATCGTGCGTCGGGGTGGACCTCGAGCTCATAAGTCCCTGGCCTCATGGGCCCCATGGGCCCCGTTCGAAGGCTGTAGAACCCCGCGCTCAGGCCGCCCGTGCGGCGGGTTCGGCCTGGCCGAGCGCAGCGCGCAGGGCCCGGCGCAGCGTCGGTGCCTGCGCCGGCGAGATGCACCCGGACAGCCCGAACTTCGCCGCCTCCGAGGCGCGCCGGTCGGCGTGGGCGACGGGTCGCAGCTCCCCCGTCAGGCCGATCTCGCCGAAGCACGCCAGCGGGACGGTGCCGTTCCCGGCCACCACTCCCCGCGCGGCGCCGGCGACGGCGATCGCGATCGCCAGATCCGCGCCGGGCTCGTCGACCCGCACGCCGCCCACCACGTTGACGAAGACGTCGGCCGACCCGACCGAAACGCCGGCGTGGCGGCTCAGCACGGCCAGCACGAGGGCCAGGCGGTTGCGGTCGATGCCATTGCATACCCGGCGCGGCGGGACCAGTTCGGACGGCGACACCAGCGCCTGCACCTCGACCAGCAACGGGCGCGACCCCTCCATCGACGCGAGCACGACGCTGCCCGGGGCGCGCGTCGCCTGGTCGACGAAGCGCGCGCTGGCGTCGAGGACCTCGACGAGGCCGCCCTCCGCCATCTCGAAGACGCCGACCTCGTTGGTCGATCCGAAGCGGTTCTTCAGCGCGCGCACCGTCCGGTAGGTCCGTTCGCGCTCGCCCTCGAAGAGCAGCACGCAGTCCACCAGGTGCTCGAGCACCCGGGGCCCCGCCAGCGCGCCCTCCTTGGTGACGTGGCCCACGAGCACCACGGCGGTTCCCCCCGCCTTCGCGACGCGCATCAGCCGGCCGGCCACCTCGCGCACCTGACCGACGGAGCCGGGCGCGCCGGTGAGGTCCGCGGCGTGGAGCGTCTGCACCGAATCGATGACGCAGATCTCGGGCCGCTCGGCATCGATGGTGGCCAGAACGCTGTCGAGGTCGGTCTCGCCGATCACCGGTACCCGGAGCGCGGCCTGACCCAACCGCTGCGCCCGCAGCCGGACCTGTGCGGGAGACTCCTCGCCGCTGACGTAGAGCGTGCGCCGGCCGGCGGCCTGCATGTGGCCCAGCGCCATCCCCGTCAGCGTCGACTTCCCGATGCCCGGGGCGCCGCCGAGCAGGACGAGCGAGCCAGGCACCAGCCCGCCGCCCAGCACACGGTCGAGCTCGCCGATGCCGCACTCCAGGCGCGGGACGCGCTCGACCGGGACGTCGGCCAGCGCCACGGGGCGCAGGGCTGTCGCGCGCCGGGTGACACCGCTCCCCTTCCCGGCAGCCGGCTGCGCAGCGCGCTCCTCGACGAGCGTGTTCCACGTGCCGCAGCCGGGGCACTGACCCATCCAGCGCGGCTCCTGATGGCCGCAGTCCGAGCAGACGTGGATGGTGGTGGGGCGGGCCATGGGCTCGCCAACGCTAGGCGCCGGGCCGGACGCCCCCGCCCCCGGCGGGGCCTGCGCTCACGGCGTGGACGCTCGTGGTGCTAGGCCCGCGCGGCCCGGACACAGCTCTCGAACCCGGCGTCCCTGTGGGTGGCGTCGCAGAACGGCTTGTTGCGTGACTTCCCGCAGCGGCAGAGCGCGACCGGCCGCCCCTCCGGGACGGCGAACGCCTCGCCATCGGCGTCGACGATCCGCACCGGCCCCGTCACCTTGTAGGGGCCGTCGTCGCGGACCTTGATCTCCGCCGGTCCGTCCGGCACGCTTGCGTGGGGCATCACCGGCAAGCTACCCGGCAGGCGCCCGCGGGGGCCTTCAACCGGCGCTGCGCTGCCGCACGACGTTCTCGAGCGCCTCGACCGCCTGCGGCGCCTGCTTGCGCAGCTTGCGAACGTCCCAGCCCGTGAGCGTCACGAGCATCATCGGCGAGGTCGCCGTGACCGAGGCGTTGCGCTGCTGGCGCTCGAGGACGCCCATCTCCCCGACGACGTCTCCGGGCCCGATCTGGGCGATCTCGGACGCGCCGCGGTGGACCTTGGCGGTCCCCTCCTCGATGGCGATCAGGTCGTAGGAGTAATCGCCCTCGCGCACCAGCTCCTTGCCGGCGGGAACCGAGACCTCGGCGGCCAGCTTGGCGATGGCCTCGCGAGCCTCATCGTCGAGGTCCGCGAAGATCTGGATGCCCTTCAGTCGCTCTGCGTCCATCTGGTCCCTCAGCTCCCACGTGGCTTGACGTCGCGCAGTATGTCCGACTGCGCGACGTCATGTGTGAGCAGCATTACTCAGCGGGCGAGGAGTCGGGCGGCGGGGCGCCGTCCTGGGCCTTGGACTCGCCCTCAGGCACCTCGTCCTCGGGCGCGCCCACCGTGGCGGGCACGCGATCCGGGTCGGGCGGGATGATCGTCAGCTTGACCTCGGGCTGCTGCTCGCCGTCCTGGGCGCCGCCCTGCGTCGTGCCGCCCTCGTCACGGTCGACGAGCACCGTGGCACCCGGCGTGAGCTCGGAGCGCAGGACGAAGTCGGCCAGCGGGTCCTCGATGTAGCGCTGGATCGCCCGCCGCAGCGGCCGGGCGCCCATCGAGGGGTCCCAGCCCTTCTCGACCAGCAGGTCCTTGGCCTCCTCGGTGAGATCGAGCTGGAGCTCGCGGTCGGCCAGCGACTTGCGGATACGCCGCAGCAGCAGCTCGACGATCGTCTTGATCTCGGTCTTCTGGAGCTTGTGGAAGACGATGACGTCGTCGATGCGATTGAGGAACTCGGGCCGGAAGACCTTCTTGAGCTCGCCCATGACCTTGCCCTTCATGTCCTCGTAGGTCATCCCGTGCTCGTCGTCGCCGACGCTGAAGCCCAGCGGGGTGTTGCGCGCAATCTCCGAGGCCCCGATGTTCGAGGTCATGACGATGATCGCGTGGCGGAAGTCGACGGTGCGGCCCTGGGCGTCGGTGAGCCGGCCGTCCTCGAGGATCTGCAGGAGGATGTTGAAGACATCGGGATGGGCCTTCTCGATCTCGTCGAGCAGGAGCACCGAGTAGGGCTTGCGCCGCACGGCCTCCGTGAGCTGGCCGCCCTCGTCGTAGCCGATGTAGCCGGGAGGAGAGCCGACGAGCCGGGACACGGCGTGCTTCTCCATGTACTCCGACATGTCGATGCGGATCATCGCGTCCTCGTCGCCGAACAGGAACTCGGCCAGCGTGCGGGCCAGCTCGGTCTTGCCCACGCCGGACGGCCCGAGGAAGATGAACGACCCGGTCGGGCGCTTGGGGTCCTTCAGGCCGGCGCGCGCCCGGCGGATGGCCTTGGAGATGACGTCGACGGCTGCATGCTGGCCGATGACGCGCTTGTGCAGCTCCTCCTCCATGCGCATGAGCTTGGCGGTCTCGGCCTCGGTGAGCTTGAACACCGGGATGCCGGTCCACATCGAGACGATGTCGGCGATCTCCTCCTCGCCGATGGCGGGGCGCTCGCCCTCGCCCTCGCCCGCCTCCCACGCCTCCTCGAGCTCGCGCTTCTTGTTCGTCAGGCGCCGCTCCGTGTCGCGGAGGTTGGCGGCCTTCTCGAACTCCTGCGCCTCGATGGCGGACTCCTTGGCGCGACGGGTCTCCTCGATCTCGTCCTCGAGCTCGCGATAGACCGGCGGCGACGTCATCGACTTGATCCGCATGCGCGACGCGGCCTCGTCGATCAGGTCGATCGCCTTGTCGGGCAGGAAGCGGTCGGAGATGTAGCGGTCGGCCAGCTCGGCGGCGGAGGAGAGCGCCTCGTCGGTGATCTCGACCTTGTGGTGGGCCTCGTAGCGATCGCGCAGGCCCTTGAGGATCTGCACGGTCTCCTCGATCGACGGCGGCTCGACCCGGATCTGCTGGAAGCGGCGCTCCAGCGCGCTGTCGCGCTCGAGGTACTTGCGGAACTCGTCGAGGGTCGTGGCGCCGATCGTCTGCAGCTCGCCGCGCGCGAGAGCGGGCTTGAGGATCGACGCGGCGTCGATCGCGCCCTCGGCGGCACCCGCGCCCACGAGGTTGTGGATCTCGTCGATGAACAGGATGATGTCGCCGCGCTGGGTGATCTCCTTCATCACCTTCTTGAGGCGCTCCTCGAACTCGCCGCGGTACTTCGACCCGGCGATCATCGAGCCGAGGTCGAGCGCGACGATGCGCTTGCCCTTCAGGCTCTCCGGCACGTCGCCGGAGACGACCCGCTGCGCCAGGCCCTCGACGACGGCGGTCTTGCCGACGCCGGGCTCGCCGATGAGCACCGGGTTGTTCTTCGTACGGCGGGAGAGCACCTGCACGACGCGCCGGATCTCGGT
>JBBPZE010000046.1:0-22689 GCA_038199185.1 Solirubrobacterales bacterium | reverse complement strand
GGCCTGGGGACCGCCGACCCGCTCGATGGCTGCCGCGAGGCGAGCCTGATCTCTGCCCGTACTGAGGTCGGGCGGTCCCGTGGCGGTCGCATCGGCCTCCTCGGCCGGGGGCTCCTCCGCCACGGCCGGGGGCTCCGCCGCCACGGCCGGGGGCTCCGCCGCCACGGCCGGGGGCTCCTCCGCCACGGCCGGGGGCTCCTCCGCCACGGCCGGGGGCTCCTCCGCCACTGTCGCGGCGCCGGAGATCTCCTCGGTGGCCGGCGGCTCGGCAGTCGTCGCATGCGCGTCGGGGCTCGTCGTGGTGGGAACGGCCACCACCTCAGCCGCCTCCGCTGGGGCCGCCTGGACGGCAGGTTCGGGCTGCGCAGGACCGGGAGCGCCCGGGCGGGGCGCGGGCTTCGGACCTCCGCGCAGTTCGCTGAGACGAGCGAAGAACACCTTGCGGTGGCGTTCCGCGGCCGTGGGCCGGCGCCGGCGACGAGGCTTCGGCGCCGCGCCTCCGGGGTGTCCGGGAGACGGAGCAGTCCCGGACCCAGTGGCCGGTGACCGGGGCGGCACCACTGGCGCGTCCCCGGAAGGCGGATGAGGGTCGGCTGGCGCCTCGGGAGTCGGCGAGGCTGCGCCCGCAGGCGATACCTCGGCCTCGGGCACAGCGTCGCCGGGGGCCTCGGCAGCGGGCGGCGGATCGCGCGGCGCCGGCTCCTCGAGCGCCGGGGGCTCGGCCACCGGCTCCTCGAGCGCCGGCTCGTCTGGCGCAGGCTCCTCACGCGCCGGGTCGTCTGGCACCGACTGCTCACCCACCGGCTCCTCCACAGGAGCGGACGCCTGCGCTGGCGTGGTCGCGGGTGCGGGAACAGGCTCCGTCGACGATGAGGCGGGCGGAGGCTCGACCTCGGTGGGTGTGCCCCCCTGCGCGGGCGGGGCCTCCACCGCAGGGGGTGGGTCGAGCCGTGCGGGTGCCTCCACCGAAGAGGGCTCCTCAGCCGGAGGCGGGTCGGGCGGCGGCTCCTCGCGCGAGGCTGCCAACGGCGTCTCCTCGGCCGGCGGGGTTGCGTCGGACTCGCTCACAGGCCGAGCACGGTACTCCCCGGTCCACGAGGATGCCCGTCGGGTTCAGCGATCGAAGGCCGCTCCAGACCCGGCATCGTGGTCGTCGAGCGTCTTGGCCACCTCGTCGGCGACGTCATCGTCGACGTCGGTGCCAGGATCAGCCAGATCGAACCCGTCGAGCGTGCGATCGGCGGGCGGGGCGCCCTCGATGTTGTCCACCAGCTCGCCCTCGGCGATCTCAAAGCCTTCCGAAACCCCGCCGCCCGCCTCGATGACGGCCTGGAAGGCCGGATCGGCGGCGCGGTCGTCCCAGTCGGCCGTCGGCGTTCGCCCCGCATCCGCCATTTCGTCGGCGAGCGTATCCTCGGGGTTGACGGTGACGTAGTCCTGCTCATCGTCGCCGTAGGGGCGGTCAAAGGATTCCATTCCCTTGGCCTACCCCTTCGGGCCCGCCTCTCACACAGGGGGACCCGTCACAGATACCCTGCCGGCATGCCCACGGCCAGCCTGCAGGACGTCACCTGGAACCTCGAACACCTCGTCGACGACCAGGGGCCCGAGGGCGTCCAGCGGCTGCTGGAGGAGGCGGGCCGGCTGGCGGATGCGTTCGCCGAGCAGCACGCGGGCAAGGTCGCGGAGCTCGACGGGCCGCGCCTCGCGCAGGCGATGGAGCAGCTGACGGCGATCTCGGACCTGGCGGGCCGCGCCGGCAACTATGCCGCCCTGCGGTTCAGCGCCGACACCGCGGACCCCGCGAACGGTGCGCTCATGCAGAAGGCCGAGGAGCACGGCACCGCGATCGAGACTCGGCTGCTGTTCTTCGAGCTCGAGTGGGCCGCGGTGGACGACGCGCGCGCCGAGGGGCTGCTGGGCGCCGACGGGCTCGACAACTACCGCCACTTCCTGCGCACCATTCGCCGCTATCGCCCTCACCTGCTCAGCGAGCCGGAGGAGAAGATCCTCACGGAGAAGGGCATCACCGGACGCGGGGCGTGGGATCGGCTGTTCGCGGAGCTGACCTCGGCGATCGAGGTCGATCTGCCGGGCGAGGCCGAGCCGGTTCAGCTGGAGGTCGCCGCCAGCCGCCTGCTGATGCCCGAGCGGGAGACGCGCGCGGCCGCCGCCGAAGCGATCACCGCGGCCCTTGCTCCCGGCCTGCGCACCCGGGCCTTCATCTTCAACACGCTGGTTTACGACAAGGCGGTGGACGATCGCCTTCGCCACTACCCGAGCTGGATCTCGAGTCGCAACCTCTCCAACGAGGCCTCCGACGAGTCCGTGCAGGCCCTCGTGGAAGCGGTGCAAGACAACTACGACATCCCGCAGCGCTGGTATCGCGTCAAGGCCGGGCTGCTGGGGATCGACCGGCTCGCAGACTACGACCGCGTGGCGCCCGTCATCACCGAGGACGAGGAGTTCGAGTGGGAGGAGGCGCGCGACCTCGTCATCGACTCCTACGGATCGTTCTCCGACGAACTCGGCGCGCTGGTCGAGCGGTTCTTCGAGGACCGCTGGATCGACGCTCCGGTCCGCCCGGGCAAGCGCGGTGGAGCGTTCTGCGCCTACGCCGTCCCGTCGGTGCACCCCTACGTGCTGCTGAACTACACCTCGCGCCGTCGAGACGTCATGACGCTCGCCCACGAGCTCGGCCACGGCGTCCACGCCGCGCTCGCCCGCCCGCGCGGCCCGTTCGAGATGGCGACGCCGCTGACGCTCGCCGAGACCGCCTCGGTGTTCGGCGAGACCATCGTCTTCGGCCGGCTCCTCGACCGCGCGCCCACCCCTCGATCGCGCCTCGGCCTGCTCGCCGAGTCCCTGGAGGGCTCGATCGCGACGGTCTTTCGCCAGGTGGCGATGAACCGCTTCGAGCACGCGGTGCACACCGGGCGCCGCGAGCAGGGCGAGCTGCCCGTCGATCAGATCAACGACCTGTGGATCGCCAGCCAGTCGGACCTCCTGGGCGACTCGGTGGAGCTCACCGAGAACTACCGGTCGTGGTGGTCCTACGTTCCGCACTTCATCGGAACGCCGGGGTACGTCTATGCCTACGCCTATGGCCAGCTGCTCGCGCTCTCGGTCTACGCGCGCTACCTCGAGGAGGGCGAACCCTTCGTCCCGCGGTACCTCGACCTGCTCCGCGCCGGCGGCTCGCGCAGCCCTGAGGATCTGGGAGCGATGGTCGGCATCGACCTCGCGGACCCGGAGTTCTGGAACAACGGCCTGCAGCTCGTGCGCAAGCAGCTCGAGGCGGCCGAGGGGGCCGCCTCTGAGGCCGAGGCCGATGCTTAACCAAAGCGACGCGGCCCGAGTCGCTCGGGAACCCTCTTCCGGCGCTGCGCCCGAGGGCACTGCATCCGGGGTCAGGGTGGCGGGCCTTGCGTCCCATGGCCTCGCTCTCTGCGACTCGTTCCGCGTCTGAGGTGAAGATCCCACCCGGCCCGATCCCGGTCAAGGGTTCCTGCCCCAGAAGAAGCCGCATTGTGCGAGAAATGACCGGGAGCCACGCCTCGACCTACACTCCGATCGTGGCCGAATCGTCCCCGCAATGGCTCCCGCCGGTCGCTCCGGAGCCCCCGCAGGTGCCCGGGGTGCCGGCCGGCCCCGAGCCCGTGCGCCGACGCGGTCTCGGTGCCCTGCTCGCTGCCGCTGCCGCCTTCGCCGCGAAGGGCAAGGCGCTGTTGCTGCTGCTCCCGAAGATCAAGCTGCTGACGACCTCGGGCTCGATGCTGGTGTCGATCGGCGCCTACACGCTGATCTGGGGCTGGCAGTTCGCCGTGGGCTTCGTGATCCTGCTGTTCGTCCACGAGATGGGCCACGTCATCCAGCTGCGCCGCGAGGGCATCAAGGCCAGCGCGCCGGTCTTCATCCCGTTCATGGGCGCGGTCGTGTGGGCCAAGTCGCTCGGCGGCAACGCGCTGGCCGAGGCGCGCGTGGGCCTGGCGGGGCCGATCCTCGGATCGCTCGGCGCCCTCGCCTGCCTGCCCATCGCCAGCGCCACCGGCAACAACCTCTTCCAGGCCCTGGCCTTCACCGGCTTCTTCCTGAACCTCTTCAACCTCGCGCCCGTGCTCCCGCTCGACGGCGGCCGCGCGATGGCGGCGATGGCTCCCTGGATGTGGATCGTGGGCTTCGGCGTGATGGCCGGTGCCGCGCTCCTCTTCCCCAATCCGATCATCATCCTCATCCTGCTCTTCGGCGGGATGGAGACCTGGCGGCGTTGGAAGTCGCGCCGCGAGGGCAGCGAGGAGACGCGTAGCTACTACCGCGTGGCACCCAAGCACCGGCTCATGGTCGCCGCGGTCTACATCGGCCTCATCGCGGCTCTGGCCTACGGGATGTACGCGACGCACCTGGTGCGGACGTTCGCCGACGCGTAGGTCGCGCATGCGGGCGTGTTGAGGCCTAACGATTCGCGTCGCGCAGCGCCCGATCGACGTCGCGCTTCTCCTCGCGGGCCTTGATGGACTGGCGCTTGTCGAAGCGGTCCTTGCCCCGGCCGAGGGCGACCTCGACCTTGGCGCGTCCGTCCTTGAAGTAGATCCGGGTGGGCACGAGCGTGAGGCCGCGCTCGGCCACGCGGCCCATGAGGCGCTCGATCTCGCCGCGGTGGGCCAGGAGCTTGCGCGGGCGCTCGGGCTCGTGGTTCGCGGCGGCGGCGGGGGCGTAGGGCGGGATGTGGACGTTCTGGAGCCACAGCTCCCCCTCGCTGACGTTCACGTAGCCGTCCTTGATCTGGGCGCCGCCCTCGCGCAGCGACTTGACCTCGGTGCCGAAGAGCACGAGGCCGCACTCGAGCCTGTCGAGCAGCTCGAACCGGAAGGAGGCCTGCCGGTTGCTGGCCACGTCGCCCGCGTCGATCTTGCGTTTCTTGCCCTTGGCCATGGCCGCCGTCGACGTTACCGCTCGCGGTGCACACGCTCACGCGGCGCACGAGCCTGGACCTCGGGGTCATTCGGGCAGGATCAGGTCCACCCGTCCGCGCGGCGCGTCGACGCGCTCGACCCGCACCTTCACCGCGTCGCCGAGCCGGATCGCCCTGCCGCTATCCGAACCGCGCAGGAGCGTGCCCTGCTCGTTGAGCTCCCACCACTCGCCGCGGAGCTTGCGCACCGGCAGCATCCCCTCATAACCCTCTCCGAACGCGACGAACGCCCCCGCGCCGATCACGCCGACCACCTCGCCGTCGAAGATCGCGTCGAAGCCGTGCTCGAAGAGCGCGCGCTCGAGCAGGAAGCAACCGGCGATGTCGTCGGCGTCGCGCTCGATGACCATCGCGTCGCGCTCGCGGCCCGACGTCTCCATTCCGGCCTCCTGCATCCCGCCTGCGCGCGGCGCATCCTCTCCCCCGCCGACGGCGCTGAGCAGCGCGCGATGACAGACGATGTCGGGATAGCGCCGGATCGGCGACGTGAAGTGGCAGTAGTGCTGCAGGCCCAGGCCGGCATGGCCGAGGTTCTGAGGCGAGTAATGCGCCTGCTTGAGCGTCCGCAGCACGAGCGACGTCAGCGCTCGGCGGCCGTGCCCGGTCCGCCGGACGTGCTGGTCGACCATCCGCGAGATCTCGCCGATGGCGTCGGCCGCCTGCTGGGGCGACAGGCGCTCGGGCAGGGGCGGGGTCGGCACGTCGAGCGACGCGAGCTGGGCCACCAGGCGCTCGACCGACGACGGCTCGGGCCGCTCGTGCACGCGGTACAGAGCCGGGATCTTGCGATCGGAGAGCAGCTTGGCCACCTGCTCGTTCGCGAGGATCATCAGGTGTTCGATGAGCCGGTGCGACTCGGTCTGCAGCTTGGCGACCGACTCGACGACGTGGCCCTTCGGATCGAATCGGAACTCGGGCTCGACCGTGTCGACGACCAGCGCGCTGCCCTGGGCCCGGTGGCGCTCGAGCTCGCCGGCCGCCGCCCGGGCGGCGGCGAGCGGGGCCGCCCACGGCTCCAGCGGCCGCTCGGCACCCGCGAAGATCCGGTCGACCTGCTCGTAGTCCAGGCGGGCGTCCGAGCGGATGAGCGAGCGGTAGAACGCCGCCCGGCCCACCTCGGCTCCCCGGAGCTCGACCTCGACGGTCACGGCCCGCCGGTTGGCCCCCGGTACGAGCGAGCAGGCATCGTTGGACAGCGCTTGGGGGAGCATGGGCTCGACCGCGCCGGGAACGTAGACGCTGGTGGCCCGGCGATAGGCCTCGCGGTCGAGCGGCGATCCAGGGCGCACGTAGGCGCTGACGTCGGCGATGTGGATCCACACCCGCCAGGCATCGGAGCCCAGGGCCTCGCAGGAGATCGCGTCGTCGAAGTCCTTGGCGGTGACGGGATCGATCGTGAACGTGGTCAGCCCGCGCAGGTCGCGCCGATCACCGGCGTCGCCGCGCGCCGCGATCGCCTCCTGGGCCGCCCGCTCGACGCCCGCGGGAAATCTCCGCGCCAACCCTCGGGAGAGCATGAAGGCCTCGATGACGTCGCCGGCGTTGTCGGGCCGGCCGAGGAGCCGCACGACCTTCGCGTTGCGCCCCGACCTCGCGCCCGGCACCCGCAGCAGGACGAGGTGCCCGGGGCGTGCCCGCTTGTCTCGTTCGATCGTCAGCCGCCGCCCCTTCTCGAAGAACGGCTCGCCGACCAGGAAGCGGCCGCGCTGAGCCAGCAGCCCGACGACCTCCCCGGTCTCCCTCACCGCACCTTCCCGGCCAGTACGGAGAGCGCCTTGGCCAGCCCCTCGTCCCTGACCGTCTTGCGCACGTCCTTGGCGCGGATCTCGGGCTCGATCCCCACGCCCGTGTGCACCCCGCGCCCGCCAAGGTTGCGGCCCTTCGGTGTGAAGTACTGGCCCGCGGTGATGTCCAGCGCGCCGCCGTTGGAGAGGTCGATGATCGTCTGAAAGACGCCCTTCCCGAACGTTCGCACGCCGACGACGGTGGCGCGACCGGTGTCCTGCAGGGCGCCCGTGACGATCTCCGACGCCGACGCCGTGTTGCGATCGACGAGCACGACCACGGGGGCGGTGGGCACGACGGGTGATCCCACGGCCCTGAGCGTCTGGGTCTCGACCGCGCGGCCGCGGGTGGTGACGATCGTCCCCTTGGCGATGAACGCGCTGGCGATCAGCTGTGCCTCGGTGACGAGCCCACCGCCGTTGCCGCGCAGGTCGAGAACGATCCCCTTCGCGCCCTTGGCCACGAGCTTTCTGAGCGCGTCACGCACCTCGGCGTGGGCGCCCGCGCTGAAGGTCGAGAGCCGCAGCACGCCGAGCTTCACGCCGCCGGACATCCGGATCGCCGACGCCACGACCGGCACGGTCACCCGGGCGCGGGCGACCTTCAGGACCCGCACCCGGCGGCCGCGGCGGACGGACAGCGTGACCTCGGTGCCCGGCGGCCCCTTGATCTTGTCCGAGCCCTTCTTCGAGCTCGCGCCGGCGAGCGAGTCACCGTTGACGGCCACGATCACGTCGCCCGCGCGGATCCCCGCGCGCCTGGCCGGCGAGCCGTCGTAGGCCGTGACCACCCGCAGCCCGCGGCTGACCTCGAGGACCTGCATCCCGACGCCCTCGTATGCGTTGTGGGTGATGTCCTTGAAGCGCTTGTAGTCCCTCGGGTTCAGGTAGTTGGAGAATCGGTCCCCCAGGGACTTGACCACCCCCGCGATCGCTGCGTCGGCGAGCTGGCGCTCGGGGATGGCGCGGTAGTAGTCGTCGGTCACCTTCTCGATCGCCTCGCGGACGACACGGGTGTCGCGATCACCCACCAGCGCGTCGCGTACGGATCCCGGCAGGAGGTCCGGATGGCCGCCCAGGGTGATGCCCGCCGCCAGCGCCACGAGCACGAGCAGGGGAACAAGGACGCGCCGCACGGCCCTCACACTAGGTCGTTCAGACGCGCAGGAAGCGCCGCAACGACAGGCCCGATCCGGCCGCGGACACCGCCACGCTGGCGCCCAGGAGTACCGCGATCAGCAGGGCGAAGTCGATGGTCTTGGGCGCCGCGATCAGCGCGAAGTCGTGCGCGAGTGGGTCGACCAGGGTGATCTTGGCCACCGCCAGCAGGAGGATCGCGAAGACTCCGCCCAGAGCGCCCAACAGCACGCCTTCGATCATGAACGGCCAGCGGATGAACCAGTCGGTGGCACCCACGAGCTTCATGACCTCCACCTCGCGCCGGCGGCTGAACATCGACAGCCGGATCGTGTTGGAGATCAGCAGCACCGAGGCGACGACCAGCAGCAGCGCGAGCCCGCCCATCGTGAGCTTGATTACGCGCGTCGCGGTGAGGATCTTGGTCGTCTCGTCCTTGCGGTTCTTGACCGTGTCGATCGCCGGATCGGCCACGGTGCGCGCGCCCGAGGCGGCGGTCGGCGCAAGGGCGCCGAGCAGCAAGCTGACGTTGTCGGGGTCGTCGGGCGTCACCCGGAAGGTGTCGGGCAGCGGATTGGACCCCAGGAGGCTGTAGGCCTCCGGGTTGCGCTTGCGCTCCTGCTGATAGGCCCGGTCCTTGGAGACGAACTCGACGTTCTTGACGTGCGGGGTGTTCTCCGTGAGCAACCGGCGGACCCGCTCGATGTCCGCTCGGGACGCCGTCGTCTTCATGTAGACGTCGACCAGCACGCGCGAGCGGACCTCGTTGGCGGCCCCGGTCGTGGCCTGCACGACCGGGATGAAGACCCCGAGCACGAGCACGGTGACGACGACCGCGGCCATCGCGGCGAAGCTGGGGACCGCGTTGCGCTTCATCGAGCGCAGCGCCTCCCGAGCGAAGAACCCGATGTTCACCCGTCGTCTCCGAACGCCTCGTCGAAGAGATCCTCGGCGCTGCGCTGACGCGCGGTCTTGCCTCGCCGCTGCAGCGGCATGCCGTCGTCGCCGCGCAGCATCGCGCCGAACTCCGCGGTGTTCTGCTCCATGCGGTACAGGCCGGTGGCCTCATCGCGGATGATGCGGCCGCTCTGCAGCTCGATGACCCGGCGGCGCATGCGATCGACCATGTGCGAGTCGTGCGTGGCCACCACGACCGTGGTGCCGGCCTTGTTGATCCGGTAGAGCAGCTGCATGATTCCGATCGACGTCTCGGGATCGAGGTTGCCGGTCGGCTCGTCGGCCAGCAGCATGGGCGGGTGGTTGACGAACGCGCGCGCCACGCTGACGCGCTGCTGCTCGCCACCGGAGAGCTGGTCGGGGAAGTTGTGGAGCTTGGTCGACAGGCCCGTGAGACGCAGGATGTCGGGCACCTTCGCCCGGATCTCCTTCCGGCTGCCGCCCGTCACCTGCAGCGCGTAGGCGACGTTGTCATACACCGTCCGGTTGGGCAGGAGCTTGAAGTCCTGAAACACCACGCCGATGTTGCGGCGGTAGAACGGCACGTGCTTGTGGTCGATGCCCGCGAGGTCGCGGCCGGCGACGCGGATCGTTCCCGACGACGGATCGTGCTCCTTGATGAGAAGGCGCATGAGCGTCGACTTGCCCGAACCCGTCGAGCCCACCAGGAACACGAACTCCCCGCGGTTGACGCGGAACGTGGCGTTCTCGACACCGACGTCCCCGCTGTCATAGAGCTTCGAGACCCCGCGAAACTCGATCACGGCATCACCCGCGGGCCCCGCGGGACGGGGGGCGGCGGGCCGGTTGGCGGTGGGACGCTCCTGGGTGGCAGCCATGCGTCACTCAGGGTACGAGAGGGGACCGCCGATTCCTGCATCTAGAGTTGCGGGCGTGCCTCTCGAACTCCACCGCGTCCCGCTGCCGGGGACCCGCGCCGCCACGCTGCTGCTCGCCTTCGACGCCGGAACGCGCACGGAGCGGGCCGCGGAGAACGGGATGGCCCACTTCCTCGAGCACCTGGTGTTCAAGGGTGGCGAGAAGTACGAGGACCACCGCGCGGTCAACGAGACCGCCGAGCGGATGGGTGGGATCCTCAACGCCTACACCTCGCACGCGTTGGTCGCCTTCCACATCACGGTGCGCGCGGAGGCCGCCGGCGAGGCGCTCGAGCTCCTGACGGACTTCGTGGGCCGGCCGCGGCTCGACGCCACGGAGCTCGACCGCGAGCGGGGCGTCGTCATCCAGGAGATCAACCGCGCCAAGGACCAGCCCTCGTCGGTGGCCGAGGACCTCATCGACCAAGTCGCGTTCGGGGATCACCCTCTCGGCCGGCCGATCCTGGGTCCCGAGGAGCACCTGCGCACCTTCACCCGCGAGGCCATCGTCGCCTTTCGCGAGCGGCGTTGGTCGCGCAGTGCCGCGTTCGCGGTCGGCAACCTAGAGCACCTCGACCCCGAGCAGACGGACCTGCTCGAACGCCTTCCGGTCACCAACGGCGCCGAGCCCTACGAACCGGCTCCCGAGCTGCGCGACGAGCGCGCGGTCCAGCCGCGCGACACGAACCAGTCGCATCTGCGGATGCTCTATCACCCGCGCATCGATCCCACCGACCGGGCCCAGCGCGCCGCGCTGACGATCTACTCGACGCTGCTGGGGGGCTCCATGGGCTCGCGCCTGTTCGACGAGATCCGCGAGCAGCGCGGCCTGTGCTACTCGGTCTGGTCGATCGAGCACAGCCTCGCCGACCTGGCGGTCCTCCAGCTGGGCTCAGGCCTGGACTCGGCCAAGTGCGTCGAGGCCTACACGCGGATGCGCGAGATCGTGGCCGAGCTGCATGCCGACGGCCCGACCGCCGGCGAGGTCGAGCGTGCCCGCGCCTACGCCGCCGGCCGGCGCGTCATCGCCTTCGAGAGCACCAATGCCGTGGCCCGATACGCGGCGTCGCAGGTGATCGTCCACGGTGAGCCGATCGATCACCAGGCCGAGATTGCGGCCCTCGACGCCGTCACGGTCGCCCAGGTGGCCGAGGTCGCGGGCTCGGTCGACCCGGAGAGGCTCGCGGTCGCCTGCGTGGGCCCGCACTCCCCCGACGAGTTCTGAAACGGCGGCGACACGCCCTCAGGTGATCGCGATCATGCGCTCGATCGACAACCGCGCCTTCGCAGCGATGTCGGCCGGAACCCTGACCTCGGGTGAGAGGTCGCGCAGCGAGTCGCGCAGCTTGGGCAGCGTGATCTTCTTCATATAGCGACAGACGGCCGCCTCGCTGGCCGCGATGAAGTCGACCTCCGGGGCGGCCTGGCGCAGCGGGTGCAGCATCCCGGTCTCGGTGGCGACGATCGCCTGCGTCCCCGGCGCCATGCCCTTGGCGTGTTCGAGCATGCCGCCGGTGGAGAGCGTGAACGCGTCCTCGGAGGAGATGTCGCAGGCAGCCTGGTATTCGAGGATCGCGGTCGTGCAGCCGCACTCCGGGTGAACGAGGAACTCGGCCGCCGGATGCTCGTCGCGCATCGTGTTGATGTCCTCGGGCCGGATGCCGGCGTGGACGTGGCACTCGCCGATCCACACCTTCATCGGCCTTCCCGTCATCTTCTCGACGTAGGAGCCCAGAAACATGTCGGGGCCGAAGAGGATCTCGGTGTCCTCGCCGTGCTCGCGGTAGATGTGCTCGACGACCTTCACGGCGTTGGCCGACGTGCAGCAGTAGTCGGTCTCCGCCTTGACCTCGGCGGTGGTGTTGACGTACATCACGACCACGGAGCCCGGGTGCATCCCCTTCCAGTGACGCAACTGGACCGCGTCGATGGTCGCGGCCAGCGAGCAGCCAGCATCGAGGTCGGGCAGTAGGACAGTCTTCTCGGGCGACAGGATCGATGCGGTCTCGGCCATGAAGTGCACCCCGCAGAAGGCGATTACCTCCGCGTCGGTGCGAGCGGCCTCCAGGGAGAGCCCCAGTGAGTCGCCGACGTAGTCGGCCGCCTCCTGGACCTCCGCCAGCTGGTAGTTGTGGGCCAGGATGACCGCGTTGCGCTCCTGTGCGAGCGAGCGCACCTCATCGTGCAGGCGCGCGATGTCCGACGCCGTGAGCGTCTCCTCGGCGTAGGGGTTGGGGATCGGGGCCATGGGCAACTTCATGGCAGCAACTCCAGGATGAGGGACAGGTCCAGAGCGGGAGCCGAATGCGTCAGCGCTCCCACCGATATGAAGTCTAGCCCTGCCACGGCGTGCTCGCGGACCGTTTCGAGCGTGATCCCGCCGCTCGCCTCGAGCTCGGCGCGCCCGCCCACCTGCGCCACAGCGGCCACGAGGCCCGCCGGCCCCATGTTGTCGAGCATGATGCGCGGCGCGCCCGCGTCGAGAGCCTCCGCCACCTCCTCCGCCGAGCGGCATTCGACCTCGAGCGGAAGGTCGGGGTAGGCCTCGCGCGCAGCGCGGACGGCAGCGCCCACCCCGCCCGCGGCGGTCACGTGGTTCTCCTTGACGAGCACCATGTCGAACAGCCCGAAGCGATGGCTGTGGCCCCCGCCGGCGCGCACCGCCGCCTTCTCCAGCGATCGCAACCCGGGCGTGGTCTTGCGCGTGTCGAGGATCTTCACACCGGTGCCCTCCACCGCCCCGACATACCGAGCGGTGAGGGTGGCGATGCCGCTCAGGCGCTGGAGCAGGTTCAGCGCCGTGCGCTCGGCACCGAGGATCGCGCGAATGCCACCGCCGATGCTCAGGACCGGGCCGCCGTCGCGCCACTGGCCCTCGGGTCCCAGCGGCGCGATCGCCACGGCCGGATCGAGCGCGCGGAACACGGCCTCGGCCACGTCGAGCCCGAACACGACGCCGGGCGCCTTCTGCGTGATCGTCGCCGTGCCCCGCGCCGGGGCGGGCACGGTGGCCAGGGACGTCGCGTCCCCACTGCCG
The DNA here is from genome assembly GCA_038199185.1 of Solirubrobacterales bacterium. Classification (GTDB taxonomy): domain Bacteria; phylum Actinomycetota; class Thermoleophilia; order Solirubrobacterales; family Solirubrobacteraceae; genus BP-464. The sequence continues at coordinate 9,924 of JBBPZE010000046.1, read as the reverse complement.
AGGTCCTCGGCCAGCGCCGCGCGCACGAGCGCATCGAAGTCCACCGCCCGAGGATAGGTTTCGCCGGGTGCCTGCTCCGGATCTCGCGACGTGGATGCCCGATCCCTCGCTCCGCACCCGGCACCGTCGTACGGCGGCGGCAACACCCGCGGCTCTGTGGAGCGCCGCCGAGTCGATGCGCCTGGGCGACACGCGCACGCTGGGAAGGCTGGTCCGCTGGCGGATCCCGGGCCTGACGCCGGATTCGACGTTCCGCGACCTGTTCCGGAGCCCGCCGTTCATCGTCCTCGAGGAGGGCGACGGCTGGTCGGTGTCGGGGCTCGTCGGCCGTATCTGGACCCTGGAGCGCGACTATCCCCCTCTGGACGGCCCGGATGCGTTTCGCGAGTGGGATCGACCGGGCACCGCCCGAGTGGTCTTCGCCCACTGGGTCGAGCAGGCCGGTGCTCGCAGCGCGCTGGTCAGTGAGGCCCGGGTCGACGGAACCAATCGCTCGGCGGCGGTGCGCCTGCGGGCGCTGTGGGCGGTGGTGGGGACCTTCGAGCGGCTCATCGGAGGCGAGGCCCTGCGCGTTGCGGTGAGCCGGGCGGAGCGCTCCTCCGGCCCGCGCCGCTGACACCCTTCCCCTCACCGCGGACTCGAACATTCGTCCACCGTCGTCAACCTTTCTCAGCTGAGGCCGAAGCTCCACCGGATGGCCAGCGCCACTGCTCCTCGCCGGCACCCCCGCACGATCGGCTGGCCGGGGACGGTCGCCCTCGCGATGGGCGGGTCGAATCAGAGCCTGTTCCTCATGGGCGCGCTGCTGCTCACGCAGGGCAGCGGCGCCGTACCGCTCCTGATCGCCGGGATCGTGCTCAGCTGGGCCGCGCTGCCGGGCTGGACCGAGCTGATCATGATGTGGCCCAACCGTGTCGGCGGCATCGCTGCGACATGCGCCGAAGCGTTCCGGCCCTACTCGCCGGTGCTCGCCAACCTGACCGGTGTGTCCTACTGGTGGGGCTGGATCCCCACCTGCGGTCTGACCGCGATCCTCTCGGCCAGCGCGCTACACGCGTGGTACCTGCCCGGCATCTCGGTCACGCTGCTGGCGACGATCATCGTCTGCGCGTTCACCGTCGTCAACCTGATCGGGGTGCGCTGGGCGACGCGGGTGGCCATCCCGATCGCCTGTGCCTCCGCCGCCCTGGCCCTGCTATCCGTCGTCATCCCGGTCGTCGCCGGCAACGTCGACTGGCATCAGGCGACCTCATTTAACCTCACGCTGCCGTTCCACGGCGTCTTCGGGTGGATCACCAGCGCCATGGCCGGGATTTACCTGATCGGGTTCGCTGCGCCCGCTTTCGAGGCGGCGGCCTGCCACGTCGGCGAGACGGTCGACCCCGAGCGCAACGTCCCGAAGGCGATGTACCGGGCCGCCGGCCTGGCGGGCCTGTACTTCCTCGTCATCCCGATCGTCTGGCTGGGGGTCATCGGCCCCCACGGGCTCGAGGGCAACCTCATGAGGACGCTCGGGCCGACGTTTGCCCCCCTGATGGGCGGCGCCGCGAAGGCCGCAGCCATCTGGTTCATGGTCTTCAACATGTTCCACGGGACGCTGCAGCCACTCGCCGGTGCGTCCCGGACCATGTCCCAGCTCTCCGAGGACGGCCTCCTGCCGCGTACTCTGGCCAGGCGCAACCGCCATGACGCCCCGTGGGTCGCCACCACGATGACGGCCGCCTTCGCGATCGCCTTCCTGCTGCTCGGCGATCCGACCTGGATCATCGCCGCCGCGAACTTCTGCTACCTCATCGGCATCGGGATGCCGTCGCTGGCCGTCTGGCTCCTGCGCCGCAACCATCCCGAGATGGACCGCCCGTACCGCGCGCCGCGCGGAACGATCACGCTCGGGGTCATGGCCGGCGGGGTCTGGCTGGTCGCGACCCTCCTCGGGCTCGAGCAGTTCGGCCTGCCCACCGTGATCGCCTCGTTGGGCATGGCCTACTCGGGCTCGGTGGCCTACGCGTGGCGGCGCTGGCGGGACCACGTCAACGCGGGCCACGCATCGGGCGACTTCGTCCGGTCCCTGCACGCCAAGCTCACCGGAGCGATGGTCGCGGTGATGGTGCTCGACGGCGTCGGCTACCTCCTGGCGGTTCACCACGTCGGCCGGAAGGACGAGGTGCTGATCGCGATCCTCGAGGACATCTTCGTCGCGGTCGCGATCCTGACGGTATCCGTCGGGCTGGTCCTGCCCGGGATGATCGCCCACGCCGTGCAACAGGTCGCCGAGGCAGCGCAGCGGCTGGGCAGCGGGACGATCGCCGACCTGACCGTCGCGATGCGCTCGCTGGGCCGGGGCGATCTCGACGCCGCCCACGCCAACCCGGACTTCGAGGAGGTCGACATCCGCAGCTGCGACGAGGTCGGGCAGATGGCGCGGGCATTCAACACGATGCAGCACGACGTCTCCGCCGCGGCCGTGGCGCTCGACGGCGCCCGCGAGGGTGTGCGTGCCAGCCGCGAGGCCCTGGCCCGCAGCGCGGCCCGCCAGTCGCTGGTCGCCGAGCTCGGCCAGCGTGCCCTACAGGGCCTCGACGCCGAGGACCTGATGGCCGAGGTGCTCAACCGCTCGTGCTCGCTGCTGGGGGCGGACGCCGCCATGGTCACCCAGCGGCTGGACGACTCGAGCTCGGTGCGCATCCGCGCCGCGGTGGGGGTCGACGAGTCGGGGCGCCACGAGATCGCTCCGGGCCCTGAGGACCCGTCGCGCGAGATCCCGGCGCTGGTCGCCGAGATGGGCAGGGTCACCCTCGCGGTCCCGATCGCCGGTCGCGAGGATTCGTTCGGCTGGGTCTCGGCCCACTGGAATGCGGCTCACGAGGCCAGCGGCGACGAGCACGACTTCCTGCGGGCGATCTCCAACCTGCTGGGCAACGCGCTCGAGCGCGGTCGGGTCGAACAGGAGATCCGCCATCAGGCGCTGCACGATCCGCTGACAGGGCTGCCCAACCGCACGCTGTTCGTCGACCGCCTCCATCTGGCGCTCGCGCAGTGCGAGCGGCGGGGCAGCGCGGTGGCGGTCCTGTTCATGGACATCGACAACTTCAAGGTCATCAATGACTCGCTGGGCCACACGGCGGGTGACCAGATCCTCAGCGCCGCCTCCGACCGGCTCGCTCAGACGCTGCGGCCGGGCGACACGATCGCGCGCTTCGGCGGCGACGAGTTCGTCATCATCTGCGACGGCCTCTCCGATTCCGGCGAGGCCGCGCGGATCGCCCAGCGCACGATCGCCGAGCTCTCGCGGCCGTTCGCGCTTGCCGCCTCCGAGCACGTCGTGTCGGCTTCGATCGGCATCTCATTGGCCGATGGCATCCGCCGTGATCCCGAGGACCTCGTCCGTGAGGCCGACGCCGCGATGTACCGGGCCAAGGAGAAGGGCCGTGGCCGCTACGAGCTCTTCGACGAGCTGATGCGGGCTCACGCTCTCGCGCGCCTGCGCACCGAGACCGAGCTGCGCGCGGCACTTGAGGCCGGCGATCTGCGCCTGCACTACCAGCCGATCGTCGACCTCGTCGACGGACGGGTGCGCGGGGTCGAGGCGCTGGTCCGCTGGGAACACCCCGAGCGCGGGCTCGTGTCCCCGAACGAGTTCATCCCGGTGGCCGAGGAGTCCGGCGTCATCGTGCCCCTCGGAGCCTGGGTGCTTCAGGAGGCCTGCCGCCAACTGGCCGAGTGGCACTCGGCACGCCCCGATGCCCGCCCCGTGCACATGGCCGTCAACCTCTCGGCCCGTCAGGTCACCCATCCCGCCGTCGTCGACGCGGTCGACAGGGCCCTTCGCCAGTCGGGCATCGACCCGGGTGCGCTGGTGCTCGAGATCACCGAGAGCGTCCTCATGGACGACCCGAAGGCGGGCGCCGAGACCCTGCGCCGGCTCAAGGAGCTCGGCGTCAACATTGCCCTGGACGATTTCGGCACGGGATACTCGTCGCTGGCCTACGTGCGCCGCTTCCCGATCGACATCCTCAAGATCGACCGCGAGTTCATCTCCGAGCTGGGTTCGGACGACGCCATCGTCGGGGCGGTTCTGGCGATGGGGCGCAACATGCAGATCGATGTCATCGCCGAGGGCGTGGAGACCGCCGAGCAGGAAGCCGTGCTGCGGGAGCTCCGGTGCACGCTGGCGCAGGGCTACCGCTACGCGCCGCCGATGCCCGCGGCGCAGGTCGAGCTCCTGCTCGACGAGCGGCTCGCTGCCACAACCGAGCCGGTGTAACGACCGTCGGACCGCTGTGACCGGGATAGCCTGCCGCGGATGCGCCTGCCGCGCCGCCGGCGAGAGCCCGCCTCGACCAAGCTCCACGTCGGCGCCTTCGACGTGGTGCACGACGGCTGGCTGAACACCGATGTCACCGGCCACATGGGGCTTGCCCGCGTGCCCGGCCTTCCCGGATTGCTGCATCGTGCCGGCCTCATCGCGGAGGACCGCTGGCCCGCCTACCGCGAGGGGGCGTTCCGGCGCCTGCACTACCTCGACGTCACGCGACCGCTGCCCTACCCCGACGGCGTCCTGGAGGCGGTGTTCGGCTCCCACGTGCTCGAGCACCTCACTCCCCGCGAGGGAGCCGCGCTGCTGCGCGAGGTTCACCGCGTCCTGCGCCCCGGCGGGATCCTGCGCATCTCGGTTCCCGACCTCGACGGCGTGATCGCCGCCTATGACCCACAGCGGCCCGACGCGTTCCTGTTCGGGATGTGGCAGGGGCGGGATCGCTCGACCTCGCGCCACCGCCATTGGTGGTTCTACAACGAGCGCTCGCTCGGCGACCTGCTGCGAGCCGTCGGGTTCGCCGACGTCGGGCGCCACGCGTATCGCGAGGGCCGATGCCCCGACGTGGAGCGCATCGACTCGCGGCCCGAGTCGCTCTTCATGGAGGGCGAGCGACCCTAGAGGTCCTGCGCGACGACGTGGATCGTCGCAAACGCCGGGTCGCTGGCGCCGTGCAGGCGCGCCCCGCTGGTGACCAGCTCTCGCAGGTAGGCGATCGTCTCGGCCGTGATCCGCTCGCCCGGCAGGAGCGCGGGGATTCCGGGCGGGTAGCCGGCGATCGACTCACACGAGACCCGGCCGACAGCGTCATCGACTCCGACGACGTCGGCCTCGCCCAGGAACGCGTCTCGGGGTGACACCACCATCTCGTTCTCGAGCGCCCCCGCGGCCCGGACGAGCGCCTCGCTCGAACCCGCGACCGCGATCGCCTTGACGGTCTCGTCGACGTCGCCGGCCATCCGCTCGAGCACGGCGGACGACTCGGCGATGCCCGCCAGCAGGACCACGGTGGCATGCGTGGCCAGCTCGGCCTGCACGTCGTAGGAGTTGCGCAGCGCCTCGGCGACCTCATAGCCCGAGCGGCCGGTGGCGCGAACGTCGAGCACGATCCGCAGCGGATCCCAGCCGGTCACCCCGGGCCGGCCGATGAGCTCGGGGCCGATCAGCTCGATTCCCGGCACCGAGCGCAATCTCTCGCGCACCCGCTCGATCGCCGCCAGAGTGTCGTGCAGCAGCGCCTCACCGTGGACCGCGAGCTGGCGACGGGCGGCATCGAGCGATCCGAGCAGAAGCGAGCTCTGCGAGGTCGAACGCACGAGGCGAACCGCACGGGCGACCGATCCGACGTCGATGCGCGACGCGCCCGAGCGGTTTCCCACGTGCAGCATCGCGCTCTGCGTGAGGCTGCCGACCATCTTGTGCGTCGAGGTCAGGACGGCGTCGGCGCCCTGCTCGAGCGCCGAGGGCGGCAGATCGGGATGAAAGCCGAAGTGCGGCCCCCAGGCCTGGTCGACGACCATCGGCACGCCGGCCTCGTGCGCGACACGGGCGCAACCCTCCACGTCGGCCGCCATCCCGTAGTAGGTCGGAGAGACCATGAAGACGGCCCGGGCGCCGGGGGTCTTGACGAGCGCCGCGGCGAGGGAGTCGGGTGTGATGCCGTGGGCCATGCCGAGCTCGGCGTCGTACTCCGGCGCGACGAAGGCGGGCATCCCGCCGCTGAGCACCAGGCCGTCGACCAGCGACGCATGCGAGTTGCGCTGGGCGACCACCCGCTTGCCCATCGAGGCCAGCGCGAGGCACAGCGCGTGGTTGCCCTGGGTCGCGCCGTTGGAGAGAAACCACGTCCGCTGGGCTCCGTAGGCCTCGGCCGCCAGCGTCTCGGCTCGCTCGTAGGGCGTCGGCGACGGCCCCAGGTCGATGCCCTCGATGTCCTGCGGGATGTCGATGGCCAGCGCGCGGTCACCGAGGGCGAAGCGCAGCGCGGGATCGGCGCCCGGCCCCCCCTTGTGACCGGGTACGTGGAAGCGCCCGGTGCCGCGGAAGGCGTGGGCGACGAGCGCGTCGAGGTAGGGCGCGGTGGGTTGCTCGAATGGACCTCCGGAGGGCATGTCGGCCGAGCGGACGCTACCGCCCGCGGCGCAGCAGCTCGGCCCTGACGAACCCGTCGAGGTCTCCGTCCAGGACGCCCTGGGCGTTACCGACCTCGAAGTTCGTGCGGTGGTCCTTGACCATCGTGTATGGGTGCAGGACGTAGGAGCGGATCTGCGATCCGAAGTTGACGTCCTGGTTGTCGCCCTTCTCGCGAGCCAGTTCCTCGGCGCGCTGGCGCTCGCGCAGCTCGACGAGCTTGGACCGCAGCATCTTCATCGCCGTCTCGCGGTTCTGGGTCTGCGAGCGCTCGTTCTGGCACTGCACGACGATGCTGCTCGGGCGGTGGGTGATACGCACGGCCGAGTCGGTCTTGTTGACGTGCTGGCCGCCGGCTCCCGACGCCCGATAGGTGTCGACCTGCAGGTCGTCGGAATCGATCTCGACCTCGCCCGCGTCCTCGATCACGGGCGCGACCTCCACGCCGGCGAAGCTCGTCTGACGGCGGTTGGCGCTGTCGAAGGGGCTCAGGCGGACGAGCCGGTGCACCCCTTTCTCGGCGGAGTACAGGCCGTAGGCGTTGTCACCGTCGACGCGAAACGTGGCTGACTTGATGCCCGCCTCCTCCCCCGCGCTGGCCTCGAGCAGCTCGACCTTGAACCCACGCCCTTCGGCCCAGCGCATCTCCATCCGCAGCACCATCTCCGCCCAATCCTGGGCGTCGGTCCCCCCCGCCCCGGCGTTGACGGTCACCAGCGCGTCGCCCGCGTCGTAGGTGCCCGAGAACAGGCGCTGGAGCTCGAGCTCGGCGAGGCGCTCCTCCATCTGGGTGATCTGCGCGTCGAGCTCGTCGGCGATGGACTCGTCCTCCGCGGCGAGCTCGACGAGGCCCTCGAGGTCTGAGACCTCACCCTCGAGGCCGTGAAACTCCTGCAGCCTGCGCGTAACGCGGGCGTGCTCGGCCGAGACCTTCGCAGCCTGCTCCTGGTCGTCCCAGAATCCGGGAGCGCCCATGGCCGCCTCGAGCTCGGACGAGCGGGCCTCGAGCGCCCCGGCATCCACGTTCGCCGACAGGGCTTCGAACTGCGCGGACAGCGTGGCCAGGCGCTGGGATGCGGGAACGTCGGCGATGCGCTGAATATATGAGCACCCGGCGGGCCGGCGGGCCGAGCGAGTCTCCGCGGAACTCCTGGCGAGACGATCAGGACGCCGCGGGAGCTACTGCCCGTGGCACTTCTTGAACTTCTTCCCCGAGCCGCACCAACAGGGGTCGTTGCGCCCGACCTGCTCGTGCTCGTCGACGCGCCGCTGCTCGACCACCGGCATCGCCACCTCTTCCCCGTAGTCCCCGGCGGACGCATAGCCCTCGGCGGCCATGCCCGAGCCCGCGGCGGCCGCCGCCAGGGCGCTGGGCTGCGCCGCGCCGACACCGCCGGAGTAGGTGACGTTGCCGCTGCGGGTGGAACTGCCCCCGGCCCGCCGGGGCTCGAGCGCCGGGCCGCTTCCGTTGGCGCCCTCGACCTCCACCTCGACGTGGTAGATCATCCGGGCGAAGTCGGCCCAGATGCTGTTCATCAGATCGGTGAACAGCTCGAAGGCCTCGTTCTTGTAGGCGACGATCGGCTCGATCTGGGCGAAACCGCGGAGGTGGATGCCCTCGCGCAGATAGTCCATGTCGTAGAGGTGCTCACGCCAGCGGTTGTCGATGATCTGCAGCAGCAGGTAACGCTCGAGCATCCGCATCAGCTCGTCGCCGAGGTCCTCCTCGCGCGCTCCGTAGAGGGCGACCGCCTGCTCGGTCAGCGAGTCGACGAGCTGGAGGTGATCGAGGTTCTCGAAGTCGAGTGACCCGGTGTCGATCGGGTAGATGTCGGACAACGCGATGACGAGGCCGTCGAGGTCCCAGTCCTCGACGAAGTCCCCGACCACGTACTCGCCGACGAGCCGCTCGATGACCTTGGCGATCTCCTCGCGAGCCTGCTGCCCCATGTCGCGGCCCTCGAGGATCTGGTCGCGATACTCATAGACGATCCGGCGCTGCTCGTTCATGACGTCGTCGTACTCGAGCACGCGCTTGCGGATCAGGAAGTTCTGCTCCTCGACCTTGCGCTGGGCCTTCTCGATCTGCTTGGACAGGATGCCCGCCTCGATCGGCTCCTCGTTTCCGTCGTCGTCGGCGGTGCCGAAACGCTCGAGGATGTTGTAGATCCGGTCGCCGGCGAACAGGCGGACGAGGTCGTCCTGGCCCGAGAGGAAGAAGCGTGACTCGCCCGGGTCGCCCTGGCGCCCGGAGCGGCCGCGCAGCTGGTTGTCGATCCGGCGCGACTCGTGGCGCTCGGTCCCGATGATGCACAGGCCGCCGGCGGCGACGACCTTGTCGTGGTCGGAGGACACCCGCGCCTCGATGCTCGGCAGGACCTCTGCGAACTGCTCGTCGTAGCCCGGGTCGCCGGGCTTGATCCCGAGCTTGGCCATCTCGAGCTGGGTCAGATGCTCGGCGTTGCCGCCGAGCTTGATGTCCACGCCGCGGCCCGCCATGTTGGTGGCGATCGTCACGGCACCCGGCTGGCCGGCCTCGGCCACGATCTCACCCTCGCGCGCGGCGTGCTCGGGCTTGGCGTTCAGGACGCTGTGGGGAATGCCGCTCTTGCGCAGGAGATCGCCCAGCAGCTCGGAGACCTCCACGGAGATCGTCCCGACCAGGACGGGCTGACCGTTGGCGTGGCGCTCGGCGATCTCGCGCGACACCGCCGACCACTTGCCGTCCTTGGTCTTGTAGACCTGGTCGTTCTGGTCCGCGCGGACCATCGGCTGATTGGTCGGAACCTGCACGACGCCGAGCTTGTAGATCTTCATGAACTCCGTGGCCTCGGTGAGGGCCGTGCCGGTCATGCCGGCGAGCTTGTCGTACATGCGGAAGTAGTTCTGGAGCGTGATCGTCGCCAGGGTCTGGTTCTCCTCCTGGACGCGCACCCCCTCCTTGGCCTCGACGGCCTGGTGCAGGCCCTCCGACCAGCGACGGCCCTCGAGGATCCGGCCCGTGAACTCGTCGATGATCTTGACCTCGTCGTCGATCACCTCGTAGTCGACGCCGCGCTTGTAGAGCGACTCGGCCTTCAGGGCCTGGTTTAGGTGGTTGACGAGCGGGCCGTTCTCGGCGCGGTAGAGGTGGTCGATCTTCAGGAAGCGCTCGGCCTTCTCCACACCCTGCTCGGTCACGGCGACCGTCTTGTGCTTCTCGTCGAACTCGTAGTCGAAGTCGGCGACGAAGTCCTTCTTGGCCTTCGGGTCGAGGCCCTCGGGCTTCTTGCCCGCCTTCATCTGCGGCGCCAGGCGGGCGAACTTCCCGTAGAGGTCCGCCGCCTGCTCGGGCGCGCCGGAGATGATCAGCGGCGTGCGCGCCTCGTCGATGAGGATGTTGTCGACCTCGTCGACGATGCCGAAGTGGTGCATCCCGACCGGCCGGCCGTCCTCGCCGATGCGCCCGCCGTGCTGGACCTTCTCCTCGAGGGACTGCG